>JBAUOG010000621.1:0-13743 GCA_049579625.1 Bryobacteraceae bacterium | reverse complement strand
GGCTCAATGTGAAACGCGCTGATTTCAAGGAGAAGGATCTGGAGTCATTCCAGGCTGCCGCAAGTCACCATCAGAAGAAGTTGCGCGAGAGCGCCGTTTCGATGGGTCATGAAATCTATCACGAACAGCCAGCAGACTTTGTCGAGCGCGTCGACAGGCAGTGGTACGCCTGGCAGAAAGGACTGTCGGCTAGCTCAATACGAAGACGAACCCGTAGTTCGACGGCACGGTAATCGTCTGAGTTGCGTTATCAGCTGCGACGTCGATTTCCCAGGGCGTCGTGCGCACATCGTCGTCGATCTTCTCAGTCCACGTGCCGGCTTTGGGGAACGGCACCTCGATCGTATCCGCGTACGATGCGAAGTTGAGAATGACCATGGCGTAATCATCCGGGTTCTCGGCCCGCCGGTGATAGGCGATCATCTGGCTCCCTTGTAGCGATTGCAGCCAGTAGTAGAACGAATCGCGGCCGCGGAGCGAGCGGAATGAACGCCGCAGCAGCGCGAGCCTGCGGTAGAGGCGGATCATCGGCACGCCGTAATCGTCGTAGAAGTATTCCCAGTGGGTGTCGCGGCGCAGGTCGATGCGGGAGAAACCGCTTCCGGGGAGGTTGTAATTCTCGGCAAACTCTTCGCCCTCCCAGAGCATGGGCACGCCCTGTGATGTGTAGAGTGCGATGGCCAACGGCTGCAAGCGCCAGTACAGGGTGCGATCTCCTGGCGCGCCTGGGTCGCTGCTGGTGGTGCCGGCGAACACGATCTGGTGGCTGTGATCGTGCGTGTTGAGGTATTGAAATGGCGCAACGGGCATGTCGACAGGCTGGCCGGCCGCGTTCACGACGGTCTTGGTTGCGGGGTACTTGTTATTGAAGAAGGGATCGAGAAGATGCGGGAAGGCATCGGTTACGGTCGCACCCGCGGCGATCGCCTGGGCTTGACTCAGCAGGTCATCTTGCCAGGCACAGCTGGTGTAAGTGTTGCGCAGCACGTCGGGCGCTCTCCACAGCGCCTCCGCGCACTGGATGATCCGGCTATAGCTCGCGGGATCCTGTTGAAAACGCGGTAGGCCGAGCGAGTAGTTGTAGGTCTCATAGGCGAGCAGTGCATACCCGGAGTCGGTCGGGCTGACGTAGAGGTCGGTGACTTCGTCATAGCGGAAGCCGTCCACGTGATAGTCGTCGAGCCAATGGCGATTGACGGCCGCGAAGTACTGCTGCGTGAATGTCTGTGAGAAGTCGGATTCAGGACCGAACGGGCCGTTGGCGCCAATCATGGGGCTGCCGATCTGCGGCGCGCCCGGCGTGCCGCTGATGTTCTGATAGACGAGATTGTAGGCGAAGAAGGGATCAACGTGCTGGTAAACGACATCCAGGATGACTGCCATGTTCGCTTGGTGGCACGCGTCGACCAGGCCGCGCAGGCCGTCGGGACCGCCGAAGTGAGCGCTGGGAGAGAAATAGTGCAGAGGACCGTAGCCCCAATCGAAGTCCAGCTTCGTGCTCGTCACGGGCATGATCTCGATGCAGTTCACGCCCAGGCCCTGAAGGTAAGTGAGGCGGTCGATCACACCTTGAAACGTGTCGTTGAACTGCTCGATCTGCAGTTCGTAGACAATCAGGTCGTCGAGTTCGGGTGTCTTATAGGCCGCATCATTCCAACTGAAAAGCTGAGGATTCTTTTGCAGCATGACGGCGGGCAGAAGCCCGACGTCGGCTTGCGTTGCGAACGGATCCGTAAACCAGCGTGTGATGAGCTGGCGGCTGCCGCCGACCGGAGTCCACCAAAGCTGGAACCGGTACAGGTACAAGCCTTCTTCCCCGAAGTGCGAGCCCGCGACTGGTTGTATGGATACCGTCGCGCTCCACAGGTCGAGCGGGTGGCCGGCGTTCCAGGTCAGATGCGAATCCTGTGGCTGCACGGCGGTGTCGAAGCGATCCACCTGAGCGATCACGCGCACTACGACATCGAACCCATCCGACGCGTGAATGCCGGGCAGGTAAACGCCAAACCGAATCTGGAATGCAGTGCCGGTGAAAGATGGGAATGCGCCAACTTCTGAAACGTCGATCATGTGAACCTCAGTGGGGTCAGAATAGCGCGTTTACGTGTCAATTTGAAGAAATTTGAGAAGATGATCTGCTGTCGAAAGCCTTGCTACTATTTGTAGACAAACAGTTCGGAGGATTGAAAAAATGTCACCTGGCATACGCATGGCGCTTTTCGCCCCAGTCTTCAGCGTCCAGAACGACATACAAGTGGCCACGAAGGGCAAGTAGGTTTATCGATTATTAGCGACTCTCAGATCAGGTCCGGTCAGGCTGAGCTTGGCCGGACCTGATTGTTTTCAGCCTCGGAAATCATGAAACGAAACTCAGACTCGCATGGCTTGCGTGCAGACGCCCTCTCTCCTGTCGAGACGCTGGCGCAATCGATTGCCAGCATCGCGCCGACTGCCGGCCCGGCACTCACGATGCCTGCCGTGTTTGCGCTGGCCGGGAATGCGACCTGGTTCGTGTACTTCCTAGGCACGCTGTCCATGGTGTTGGTGGCGCTGAGCGTGCGGCAGTTCGCCAAGCGTTCGGCGTCGCCGGGTTCACTGTACGAATACGCTGCTTCCACGCTTTCGCCGTTCTGGGCCGCCGTCACAGGATGGTCACTGTTGATGGCCTACGCAGGAACAGCAGCGGCCGTCACCGGCGGGTTCTCCAGCTACCTGAACCTCCTTGTCCACCTGGCATTCGGGATCAACCTTCCAAGCATTCTGCCGACAATGATCGCGGTCGGTATCGCAACGTGGATAGCCTTTCGCGACATCCGCCTATCCGCTCGCCTGATGCTTTGGCTGGAGAGCATCTCCGTGCTGCTCATCGTGATGATTGCGTCCGCTACGCTGCTGAAGAGTCCGACCATCTTCGATGAGCCGCAGCTGAGGTTAAGCGGCGTTTCGTTGCCTCATCTGGGGCCGGGCTTGGTGCTGGCACTGTTCAGCTTCGTGGGCTTCGAGAGCGCCACCGCGCTGGGAGCGGAGGCGCGAAATCCGTTGCGATCGATTCCTCGGGCGGTGTTGGGAAGCGCCATTCTGGTAGGCGTCTTCTTTGTCATCAGCGCATACGTCGAGGTGCTCGGCTTCCGCTCGGCGGGTCTCGAACTGAGCAACAGCGAGACGCCCCTTCAGGTGCTGGCCGAGTGGGCGCGAATGAGTTGGGCAGGCCCACTGATTGCCGCAGGCGCCATGTTCAGCTTCTTCGCTTGCACCCTTGCCTGTCTTACAGCCGGAGCGCGGGTGCTGTTCTTCATGGCACGGAGGGGACTGCTACACGGGTCTATGGGAAAGGCTCATCTCAAGAATGAAACGCCGTCGAATGCGGTGTTGGTGGTAGCGCTCTTCACGTTCCTGATGTGTGGTCCGCTCGCCGCGCTGGGAGCTTCGGGAACGGATGTGAACGGTTGGCTGGGAACGCTGGCAACGTACGGATTCATTGTGGCCTACCTGCTGGTAGTGATCGCGGCGCCCATCCAGTCCCATCGAAACGACGAGCTGTCGTTAAGGCATCTGGTACTGGCGACGATCGCGGGAATCTGTATGTTGGGCGCGCTGGGGTTCAGCCTCTATCCGCTGCCACCCGCGCCGTATCTGTACATGCCGTATTGCTTTGCTGCGTATCTGCTGTTTGCGCTGTTAGTGAGCCGGGCGATGGGGGCCGGAACCGTCCCCACGTAGGCTTTCTACTGCGTAATCTGGCCGGTGGCGTCCAACTCGATCTTGACCTTCTTATCGACTCGAAGGATGAATGTGCTGGGATCCTTCATCCCCCACTCCACGTAGGGGATCTCAAAGTGAACGGAGCCTGAAACCTGGTTGCCATCGACCTTTACTTCAGCCGGTACAGAGATTGCGTGTTTGCCGCCGTGCACCTCGAAGGTGCCCGAGATCCTGAGTGAGGATGTTCCTTGCGGAGCAAATTTGCCGTCGACGCGCTCTGGGACGAAGCGGATCTCGGGGTACTTGGCGCTTTCGAGTACCTCCTTGTGCATGCGACGGTCGCGGGCGCTATCGGCTGATTCTCCGCTGGTGGCGTCGACTACTACTTCGCCTGAAGCGGCCCCAGTTCGCGGATCGAGACTGATGTGGCATTGCTTCAACCTGAAGGTCCCATGGGTGTTGTGGACTACGCCGTCAAGTTCCCATTTGACTTGGGTCTTCGCCGGATCGAGCGAGACATTAGATAAAGCGGCGTCCTCGGCCAGGACCACCAGTGAGGCGCTAACGAGGCATCCGACTAGACGGAGCAGTTTCTTCGACGTCATAGGCAATGTCCTCAGGCGAATAGGAACTCGCGGCTGAAGCTAAGAATCTGGTTGGGCTTGAACTCGTGGAACGATGACGCACCCACATGGATGGCTAGCAGGCGACTGAACACGTCCGGGCGGCAAGCGAAGGCGGCCAGCACACGGCGACGCAACCGAGGGTGTCTCCCCAACAGAAGTAGAAGAGACGCCATCCTGGATGGGTTCACTTGAAAGCGCTCGTGAGCCCTCTGATAAAGCGTTAGATCGCCCGCCGCATAGGCGTCAGCAAGGGCCAACGCTGCCTTAAACGAAAGGCAGAGGCCTTCACCGGTGATGGCATCGACTGAACCCGATGCGTCACCGACCAGTGCAAAGCCCGGCTTGCAGACCCGTTTCAGCTTACGAGACACTGTCAGTGCGCCCATCTCATTTGAGGAATAGGGGTGGCCTTCGAGGCGACGAGAGACCGCCGGCGCCAAGGCCAGGGCGTTGTCGAGGCGAAAGCCGGCATGGCTTGACATGAGAACGACGCAGACCTCATCCGGAGCGACGGGCGTGACATAGATCTGGAATCCGTCGCCCCAATACGACTCCATGTACTCCGACCAGGGGGCAACACGATAGTGACGGCGAAACCCGTAGCGGAAAGACAACCGTCGCGCGGCCTCCAAGCCGGCACGGCGACGAAGCAGGGACTTGTGACCATCCGCGGCGACGATGAGATCGGCATCGACGCGTTTCTTCCTGACGAACAGACCCTCAGCGCGCAAGTCGATTCCTGTGATGCCCCACTGAAGCTCCACGCCGAGCTGTTCCGCTCGTTGGATCAATAATTGTTGAAGCACGGGCCGGCGGACACCCAAGCCAACGCCGTCGGGAAAATCCCCTTGAACGGTTGTATGGCCTTCGATGAGTCGCACTCCGCGGAAAGGAAAGCCGTGCGCCGATGGAACCACGACGCCGAGTTTTCTAAGCGCGGCCTGCGAATCGGGCATAAGACCCTCACCACAGGCTTTCTCAACAGGCGGCACGGCGCAATCCGCCACTTTCACTGAATAGCCCTTCAAGCGGAGCGCGATCGCTGCCCCTAAGCCGGCAGGGCCGCCGCCGACTACAAAAACGTCCGAGCTTTGCAAAACCCAGCTGCCCCCTTTTGTAAGCGGTTTGTGTGCGCCGGGCTTTGTGTACATAGCCGAACCCGGTCACCTTAGATTCCTTGTGGTGACCGGCGCCAACATTGCGAGCGGTTACCACTTCAAAAGAACAAGCTCAGAGCAGAATCCAGGGCCCATAGCCGCCAACAGGCCGAGCGTTCCGGGCGCAGGGCGACGGTGGGTCATGACTTCCTCGAGCACGAACAGGACCGAGGCTGACGACAAATTGCCGGTTCGGGCCAGACAATCCCAGGACGCGGACAGAGCTTCCTCCGGCAAATTGAGCGATTCCTGTGTTGCTTCTAAGACGCGCGGGCCGCCCGTATGGAGTACCCAACTTTTCAAATCACAACGCTTCAGGCCTTGATCGGCGAGAAATGCGTCGACATCCGGCCCGAGGTTATCCCGAACCACGTCGGGCACCTCCCTGGAGAGCACGATGTTGAAGCCCTTTTCCGAGATGTCCCAACCCATCACACGTTCGGTGTTCTGGTAGAAAACCGAGCGGGTAGCCACAATCTCGGGGCCACTGCGGCCAGCGCCTTTCTCTTTGCCTGCAACGATTACGGCAGCGGCGCCGTCACCAAACAACCCGGCGCTAATGAGATTCGCGACGGTCACATCATCCTGCTGCAAGGTGAGCGAACACAGTTCGACGGAGACCAGAGCTGCGACTTGATCTGGATAGGCCTTGACAAAATCAGATGCACGGCCGATGCCCGCCGCTCCGGCCACGCAGCCCAACCCAAAGATGGGATTCCGTTTGACGTGAGGATTCAGCTTCATCCTATTCACCAGCAACGCGTCGATGGATGGGCTGGCAATTCCTGTAACAGAAACGAAATAGAGCGCGTTCACATCCTTGGGTGTCAGGCCGGCTTTTTGGAGGGCGCAACTGAGCGCTTTCTCTCCCAGTTCCTGGGCGACACGGATCCAGACATTGTTAAATTCACCCCAGCGCTTCATGTCGAGGTACGCCTCGATTGGCAGCGCCAGATAACGGCCGTCGACTCGCGTGGCGGAGTGAAGCCGGTCGAGAATGTCTAAACGGCCAAGCCGTTCACCCCAATGCGCCTTAAACGCATCCAGCAAAACCTGCTGTGGATAATAGTTCGGTGGTAGCGCACTCGCGGCGCTGAGAATCTTCATGTTTGATGAACAACAGCCACCCGACGGACCGTGGCCGAATTTTCCCCTTCCCAAACATCATGACAAGTTTCAATCCCAACTTGCCGCAAGTTCGGGGCCGGAGAGCCGATTTTTAGAAGAAAAAGTGCCAGAAACCCTTTTGTTGCTCAGATTTGCACCACCCGACCCGCCAATTTGAGGGCTTCACCCCAAAAAACGGTCGGGGAGTGGGCCAATTGGACGACCGCCTTGACGGCCTGGACGAACTCCTCCAGTTGGTCCTCGCGAACCACCAAGGGAGGGGCAACCTTCAGGACCATGAAGTCGTTCCCGCAGATCTGAGTGAGCACGTGGTGATCGCGGAACAGTCGCATGACAAGGATCTGTCCAAACATGGCAGGGTGTATGCGATTGAATGTTTCAAACGGAACGCGCAGCGACAGCTGGCTGGGAGCGCCAAATTCGATTCCCGAGAACAGGCCGATTCCGCGAACATCCTTGACCATTTCGAAGCCACTCAGTTCCTGCCGAAGACGGGCACGGACGAACTCGCCGAGCCGCAATGCGCGAGCGCCGAGTTGCTCCTGTTCCAACACATCGAGAGTTGCCAGACCCGCGCGCATCGACATGCCATTCTCAGAGAAGGTTGACGTATGGATGATCGACTTCTTGAGCGATCCGTAGACGGACTGATAGATGGGGTCGGTCATGAGGACGGCGCCGGTCGGGATCAGTCCGCCGCTCATTGCTTTCGCGAGGACGATCATGTCGGCATCAACACCGTAGTGATGCGCGGCAAGAAACTTGCCAGTGCGGAAGAAGCCGGTCTGGACCTCATCCAGGACAAACAGCGTGCCGGACTTCCTGCACAGTTCGCGCGCCTCGAAGAGATACTCGGCATCTGGTAAGCGTATGCCGGCCTCTCCCTGAATGGGCTCGACAAAATAGGCAGCAAACCGCCTCGTAGATAGCTGTGCGGCGAGGGCGGCGAGGGCGTTGAACGGAACCTCTTCGGTGCCCGGCAAAAGAGGGCCGAATCCTTTGCTCCAGAACGAATCACCCATCAGCGACAAGGCGCCGCAGGTCAAGCCGTGAAATGCGCCGCGCGCATGGAGTAGGCCGGTGCGGCCGGTGTGAACGCGAGCAAACTTGATGGCTGCCTCAACGCCTTCGCTGCCCGAACTGCAAAAGAAAGCTTTGGTCACCAGGCCGCCCGCCAACCGGCACAGACGCTCAGCTAGTTCGCCGGCACGTTCGGGGACGTGGCTTTGCAGCATGGCCGGTCCCTTTCGATCGAGCTCATCCTTCAGCGCGTTGATGATGTACGGGTGATTGTGACCGGCGTTGTGCACGCAATAACCCGACAAAAAGTCCAGAATGCGATGGCCGCCGGTGGTGAATAATTCAGCGCCCTCGCAAGATGTGTATCGCACGTCCATCTGCAGCAGGCGGAGTAGGCGCACCCATTGCGGATTCACATTGGACGAGTACTTTGAGTCGTCAAACGCGCTGTGAACATCGCTTGGCGCGGGATTTGGTGTGGGTGTTGCGACTTGCAGTTCGGACCAATCAGAGGAGTCTGGATGGACTTCATTCGGCGTACCGGTTAGGCTCTGCACTGATGGTCTGGACGGCAGAGACAACCGCGGCGTTTCGCCATTTATGTTGCGTTTATAAAGAGAGAGGCTTTCCGGCGACCTGCGAATCTAGAAGTCCGAGATCGTTACTTCATTGCAACGGCTTTGGGTTCAGGACCAGCCGTGCGGGCTTCAAGCTGTAGAGACAATTTCCGAAATCATTGTTCTCCGCTTGCGACCGCGGAGGCCTCGGCATCGGCACACCGAGGTGAGGTATTTCACCCACCGAGGGGCGGGGAAGTCGCAGGCTGTATCCTGAGTTTCATGCGTGAACTGTGGTGCCTGTTGCTTCTGCCCGCCCTTTGTTCGGGCCAGATTGAAAAGAATCTCGATTCCCTCTATGCGGTCCGGAGTTTTCAACAGGCTTCTATTTCGCCCGATGGAAAGAAGCTGGCCTGGGTCGAGACAACACGAACCAAGGATCACAGCGAATCGCGTAACACAATGCTGTATGTGGTTGATCTCGACCGGCCTTCCGCTGCGCCGCGCAGGCTGACTGCCGGGGATGGCAAGAGAGCGTGCGAAGAATCGGGGCTTGCCTGGTCGCCGGATAGTGAGCGCCTCGCATTTCTCTCCACATGCGCGGAGCAAGGCCAGCGGCAACTCTATGTCGCCTCGGCGGCAGGTGGAGACGTCCGCAAGCTCACCAGCCTGAAGGGATTTCTTGCTAGCCCGCGGTGGTCACCGAACGGCAACCAGATCGCGCTACTCTTCACGGAGAATGCGGTCCGGCCGGCCGGACCTTTGGAGCCGACCGCGATTGAAACCGGTGTGATCGAAGAGACTTTTTACGAGCAGAGGCTGGCGCTGGTTGACGCCGGGTCAGGCAAGGCGAAGCAGGTCTCACCGGCTGATACCTATATCTACGAGTACGATTGGTCGCCAGACGGAAAGCAAATCGCGTATACGGCAGCCAAGGGTAATGGCGATAACAACTGGTGGCTTGCTCAGCTTTTTCGCATCGATGTAGCGACGGGGGAGATCAAGTTTGTGTTTAAGCCGGCGACGCAGATCGCCGTGCCCCGCTGGTCGCCGGACGGATCGACCATCGCCTTTATCCAAGGGTTGATGAGTGACGAGGGATCCACCGGTGGTGACGTTTACAGCGTCCCCGCCACCGGAGGAGACGCGAAGAATTTAACGCCGAACCGCAAGACATCACCGGCCTATTTGGCGTGGCTATCTAATTCACGGCTGCTGATCACGGAACGGGTGGACGGCGGCAGCGCCATCACCGCGCTGGGCACCGACGGCTCAACAGAGACACTCTGGCGGGCCGACGAATCGATACACGCGGGTGGCGACGATCTCAGCATTTCTGTGGCGAAGGATGGGAAGACCTCAGCGCTGATACGGTCATCCTGGTCGCGGGCGCCCGAAGTCTGGGCGGGTCCTCTCGGCGACTGGCAATCGAAGACCGATGCGAACAAGTCGGCGCGACCGCTTTGGGGTGAGGCGAAAAAACTGCACTGGAATTCAGACGGAGTCGCGGTTGAGGGCTGGCTGCTGTATCCGAAAGACTACAACAGCAAGAAACGATATCCGCTACTGGTAGCTGTGCACGGCGGCCCCGCTTCGCAGCGGTCACCGGTGTGGCCGATGCCAGGTTTCGATCTGAGCCTGATGTCCGCAGAGGGCTACTTCGTTCTCTTTCCGAATCCGCGTGGCAGTTACGGCGGCGGTGAGCAGTTTGCCGCCGCTAACATAAAGGACTTCGGTTATGGAGACATGCGCGATATCAATGCCGGCGTCGATGAAGCGCTGAAGACCTTGCCCATCGATGAGAACCGGCTTGGTATCGGGGGATGGAGCTACGGCGGCTACATGACCATGTGGGCCGTCACCCAAACAAATCGTTTTCGAGCGGCGGTGGCCGGTGCTGGAATATCGAACTGGCAGAGCTACTACGGTGAGAACGCCATTGACGAATGGATGATTCCGTACTTCGGCGCGTCGGTATATGACGATCCCGCCGTCTACGCGAAGAGCTCGCCCATCACCTACATCAAGAACGTCAAGACGCCGACGCTGATCCTGGTTGGCGACAGGGACGCGGAATGCCCGGCGCCGCAGTCGTATGAATTCTGGCACGCGCTAAAAACGGAGGGAGTGAAGACACAGTTTGTGGTCTACCCCAACGAAGGGCACAGCTTCCACGATCCGAAGCATCGCGAGGATGTGCTGAAGCGTACGGTCGCCTGGTTTAATGAAAATCTCAAACCGGCGGCCGCGGCGACCGGATCAAACTGAACTGACGGCCGAGCCGGCCAGGCCGAGTGAATCAGCCGAGGCCTTCATAGCCTCGATGCAGAATGCGATGTGATCATCAAGCGGCACGCCCAATTCCTGAGCGCCGTTGATTATGTCATCGCGGTTTACGTTGCGAGCGAAGGCTTTGTCTTTTAATTTGCGTTTGACCGAGCCCAGATCGACCTCACGAATGCTCTTCCCCGGCTTGACGTAGGAGCACGCGGTCAGGAACCCGGCTAGTTCATCACAGGCGTACAGGGTTTTCTCAAGCAGGCTTTCGCGCGGTACGCCGCTATAGTTGGCATGCGAAAGAATCGCGCGGCGGATTACGGGGCTAACGCCGCGCTCGGCCAGGATGGTCTCACCCTTCATGGGGTGATCGGGAGCAGCGGGGTGAATCTCCCAATCGAAATCGTGAAGGAGCGCGGTGGCGGCCCACATCTCCTGGTTCTCGCCAAACTTGCGGGCGTAGGCCACGACGCAGCATTCAACCGCGAGCATGTGCCTTCGGAGGCTTTCCGACTGCACAAACTCACATACCGTGGCCCACGCTTGATCGCGATTCATTGGCAGCCCCGACCTACGCTTCAGTGATTTTAACGGTTTTCAAGGTGTCGCCTTGCTTCACGGCGTTGACGACGTCCTGCCCGCTGCGCACTTGCCCAAAGACGACGTGCTTGCCATTGAGCCAGTCGGTGGCGATGTGCGTTATGAAGAACTGGCTGCCGTTGGTGTTTGGCCCGGCGTTCGCCATGGAGAGCGAGCCGACCTGGTGTTTCTTGTGACCGGCTTTAAACTCGTCTTCGAACTTATAGCCCGGTCCCCCGCGGCCGGAGGCAGTCGGATCGCCGCCCTGGATCATGAAGTTTTCGATAACGCGATGAAAAGTGGTGTTGTCGTAGAACCCATCTTTGGCTAGAAAGACGAAATTGTTCACCGTCTTGGGCGCCTCGCTTGGGAAGAGATCGACGATGATGTCCCCACGCGATGTTTCGAAAGTCGCGGTATAGGCCTTCGTCGCGTCGATCGACATCGGCGGTGGCGCATTGTACTGTTTGCTCATAAGCTCAGTGTACTGTTCCGGGGGTTGGAGAGCGGCTTCCTCAAACAGATCAGTGAGGCGGCCGGCTGAACCGGCACCCGGGAGCCAAGGTTCACTTTTTGTGCTACCTTTCGAACAATAGGAGCCTCAATGAATCGACGATCCTTCTTGAAGAATTCGCTTGGCAGCGCGGTTGCCTTGAACGCGTTTCCATATCATTTATTTGCCGGAGAAACAAAGAAGAGTGCGACTGATCGAATTCTGCTTGGACCCAAAAAGGTCGAACTGAGCCGACTGGGACAGGGCTCGGGCACCAATGGTGTCGGGGGCAGTTCCAATCAGACTCGAAAACTGGGCTTCAACGGGTTGGCCGAGCTGTACCGGGCGTGCTACGACAACGGCATTACGTTCTGGGACTCGGCTGACCAATACGGAACGCACCCGCATCTGAGAGAAGCTCTCAAGACCGTTCCCCGTGACAAGGTGACCATTCTTTCCAAGACGCACGCATCCACCGAAAAGGAAATGCGGGCCGACCTGGACCGTTTCCGCAAGGAACTCAATACCGATTACATCGACATTCTGCTGCTTCACGCAATGATGGACGGGGACTGGGACCAGCGGAAGGCCGGCGCTATGAATGTGATTACCGAAGCGCAGGCGAAAGGGATTATTCGGACTAAAGGAACGTCGTGCCACACGCTGGAAGCGCTGAAAACCGCGGCCAAGTCACCGTGGGTGGAAGTGGATCTGGCTCGCTTCAATCCCGCACAGGTGGCGATGGATGCCGCCCCGGCCACCGTGTATTCCGTGCTGCAGGGGATGAAGGGGCAAGGCAAAGGTGTGATCGGCATGAAGATTCTTGGCGCCGGAAAGCTGAAGGACCACCCCGACGAAGCCTTGCAGTATGCCCTGGCTCACAACGTCATCGACTGCTTTACGATCGGCGCCGAAAGTCGCGAGCAGATGCAAGACCTGATCCGGAGAATCCCTGCGGCGAGCGTCCGTGGCTAAGGTTAGCCGTCCTATTCGTTTAGTGCCGGTAGTAGGCCAGCAGGGTATCGCCCGGATTCGGCTGGGCGCCGTTGATGAAGGTGATCGCGGCGCTCGACACCGTGTAGTCGAGCGAAGCCTCCAGCAAGACCCCGTTCTTGTACAAGCGAAGCGCTGAGCCGCTTACCGGCGGATAAGCCAGCGTAAACGCGGTGTTCGTGCCAGTCACGGAACCGCTCGGAATCTCGCCGTCAACGAACGCGACGCTCGAACTGGAACCTGCGATCCGATAGTACGCAAGCAGCACATCGTTCGTCTGAGGCGTGGCGATCGCGGTAAACGTAACAATGTTCGTCGACAAAGAGAAGTCCAGGCCCGCGTTCATGAGGACACCATTCCGGAAGAGCTCGAGGCTGGTTGCCGGGGAGGGCGTCTGAGACAGGTTGAAGATCAGATTGCTTCCGTTGAGAGTGCCCGAGGGCACCTCAGCATCGATGAAGGCTGCGCCGTTTGAAGAGCCGTTACCGCAAGGCCCCGACGTCCCGTTGACCTTGACGCAGTCCGTTGCGTTGCCGGGAATCGATCCGATGTTCCCGGAACTATCGATCCAGGCTGTTGTTGAGCGGTTGTAGATGGCGCCCATACTGGGTTTGGCCGCCAACACCACGCTCAAGCCGGAAACGTCGCTGATCGGGATCGGCACGGCTACCGTGCCACCGTTGCCGCCGCCGCCCGTGCCACCACCACCACCGCTGGATCCTGTGCAGGCGCTGGAGACCGTAAGCACCTGAGCGATCGTCAGGGTCGATATTGACATCGGTACGTACCACAGCTGAGTCCAAGTTGTCTTCCCATCGTTCGATGTGAAGGCAACGACGTAATAAGCGCAAGGCGAAACCGTCGTGGTTGGAACAAGCAGGACGGAAATCAACCCGGCATACACGCGGGCGCTGGCTGTGGTCGGCGCGACGGAGCTGCCGCTTCCGCCAGTCCACGTTATTTTCACGATGCCATTGAACACACTACCGTTGGGTTGAGTCACGGTGTCGCTAATGGCAGTTAAGGATTGTGCCCTTCCAGGGCCGCTCAAGAAGGCCAGGCACAAGACGGAAATAATTAATAGTTGGCGTGAATTCACCATGTCGCCTCATTTCGGATTGACCCGGTTCATCGGGGCGTCTTCAGTGAACCATTGCGCAATGCCCGCAGAGCAGCCGGAGCAAAGTAACGTAGCCGCTAAAGGGTTGACA
>JBAUOG010000620.1:0-1743 GCA_049579625.1 Bryobacteraceae bacterium | reverse complement strand
CCCCTACACACCCCAGCCGTAATCCTGCAGAATCGGCTCGATCGGTTCGCTCACTTCTTTTTCTTTGAGCCGGATCAACTCGAGCCGAAGAGCATCGACAAGTGCATGCCAGCTGGCGTCGATCACGTTATCCGAGATACCGATCGTGGCCCAGGTGCGCCGGTGATCGGACCACTCGACCAGCACTCGAACCTTCGATTCCGTACCGCCCTTAGGGCCCAGGACGCGAACCTTGTAATCGACCAGTCGTACGTCACTGATGGCCGGATAGATGGCGGCAAGCGTCTGCCGCAGGCAGATATCGAGCGCATGTACTGGACCGGAGCCCGTCGCCGTCGCAGAGTGAACATCTTCCCCAACCATCAGCGTGACACTTGCCGTGGTGAGAGTCGTATCGCGCGCCTGCAGCTTTGTGCTGACCTCGTAGCCGACAACGTCGAAGGGATGGAAGTCCGGGTTGGCTGCTTCGCGCACCAGCAGCTCAAAGGTGCCCTCAGCGGTCTCGAAATCGTAGCCCTGGTACTCCATCTCCTTGATCCGGGACAGTAGCTCGCGGCGGCCGGCGTCGTCCAACCGGTCGGCCAGGCCGTGCTGATTCAGCTTGTAACTCACGTTGCTGCGTCCGGAGAGATCGCTGAGCAACACCCGCTGCCGGTTGCCTACCATCTCCGGCTTGATGTGCTCGTAGGTGGCAGCGTCCTTCTGGACAGCGCTGACATGAATGCCGCCCTTGTGTGCGAACGCGCTCTTACCGACGAAGGGCTGTTCCCGGCGCAATGTCAGGTTGGCCATTTCGGAAACAAACCGAGCGACGCTAGTCAGATTCTGCAACTTATCCCGGCCCACGGTCGTGTGACCCAGTTTCAGTTCGAGATTGGCCAGCACGGAACAGAGATTCGCATTGCCACAGCGCTCACCGTAACCATTAATGCAGCCCTGTACATGCGTGATTCCCGCCTCAACCGCCACCAGAGTATTGGCGACCGCCAGTTCTGAGTCGTTGTGGCAATGAATTCCCAGCACACCGTCAAACTGGATTCTGACGTCGGAAATAATCTCTTGAAGGCGCATCGGCAGCGTGCCGCCGTTTGTGTCGCACAGACAGAGGACGTCGGCCCCGGCTTTCTTGGCTGCTTCCAGCGTTCGCAGTGCAAAGTCGCGGTTAGCCGTATAGCCGTCGAAAAAGTGTTCCGCGTCGTAGACGACTTCGCGGCCATGTGCTTTCAAATATGCAACCGTATCGGCGATCAGCTTCAGGTTCTCTTCTTCGCTGATGCCCAGCGCGCGGAAAACATGGAAGTCCCAGGTCTTGCCGAAGATGGAAACCACCGGCGTGTCGCTTCCTAACAGCGCCGCAACGTTGGCGTCTTGCTCTACCGGATTCTTGGCAAAGCGAGTGGCGCCAAAGGCGGTCAGCCTGGCGTGCTTCAGCTTGAGCGATTTGGCCCGCGCGAAGAATTCCTTGTCTTTCGGGTTCGAACCAGGCCATCCCCCTTCGATATAGTCGATCCCCAGTTCATCGAGCTTCTCGGCGATCGCGAGTTTGTCGTCCACGGAGAAAGAGACAGACTCGCCCTGCGTTCCATCACGCAGTGTTGTGTCGAAGGTGAATATCTTCATTTGACTTCCTGGTCAGGTTGCAATTCAATCGTCAATTCGTCCACAAAATGTTAAGGCCACCTGCGGGGCTTTTTACCCCGCCGGTGGCCTCGGAAATGATCATCCATGAGGTCTCAGGCAGGG
>JBAUOG010000619.1:0-3482 GCA_049579625.1 Bryobacteraceae bacterium | reverse complement strand
GAAAGGCGAGAATCGGACCTGTATACGCCGCGATTCCCCTCATTCCTTCAGGCTCAATCAGAATGCCATGGCCATATTGCTGAATCAACGTGGCCTTGATTGCGGAGTCGCTCATTCCAGCGACGATCTCCCGGTCGATCCTGGCCCTGAGCCCAACTGCTTCCGGGGACTGATGGACAGCTAGGGACTGTCTCCAACAGCAGGGTGCGACGAACATTGTGTAAAGGTGTGCAGCACGTTGTTCCTGGCCCGGTGTCAGCGGCCGGTCCTCCGAGTTAGCACCGGCCGCGCCAACGGCAAGGAGCAAGACTCCCCAAAGGGCCGTCCTGCCGAAGCCTCGATCTGAATCGCGTTGACTGGTCTTCAGAACTCCAGTCTAGGGTTTTAGCGGCGCGCAAAGATGCGGCAAATTGACGCAGCATGTCTGCTGAAAGGCCGCGTGATTACATGCACCGCGGCCACTGTTGTGGTGGAACATGGACCGCAGCTATACAAACATTCGCTGTTCCGCATGGACAGCGGCGACGAATTGGTCGAGCTCAGCAGTGCTGTTGTATAGTGCCGGCGTCACTCGCACTGCCGCACCTCTGGTAATTCCTGATCTCGCTACCGTGAGGATGTTGTATCTCGAGACGAGAACACCTTGCAATTTCTTGGCGTCTTCGAAGCTGTGCATCCCCTGAAGCCGAAAAGACGTGGTCGCGCCGTATCGTCCTTCTTCGTCTGGAGTCAGGATCTCGACGCCCTCGACGTCTCTTGCCCTGCTGACCCAATAGTTGCGCAGGAAACGGAGCCTTGCCTGTTTCCGTTCCACTGTCATCTCGTTATGGAAGGCGATCGCTCGCGGAACTGTGAGTGTTGCGGCGAAATTGTACGTTCCGGCGTACACCCGCGAGCGGATATCGTCTGGAGGATCTTCGCGATTTCCGAGGCACAGGTCCATATCATCGAGCCGGTCCTTGCGGATGTACATCGCCCCAGTACCCAATGGTGCGCCAATCCATTTGTGCAAGCTGAAGCCGGCAAAGTCCGCATCGAACTCCCGCACATTCACTGGCATCTGGCCCACCGCCTGGGCGCTGTCTAGCACAACGGATACACCATGCCGCCGTGCGATCGCGATGATCTCTTTCACCGGATTCACCAGGCCAGTTCGATGGCAGAGGTGCGTCACGAGCATCAATTTCGCCCTTGGTGTCTTGTTCAGCATCTCTTCATAGGCTGCCAGGATATTGGCCGTGGTTGCCGGTTCGGGCATAACGAAGGTCTCAACTTGAACTCCGCGCCGGTCTTTCAGGAAGACCATCGTATTCTGCATGGCGTCATAGTCGAGATCGCAATAAACCACCACGTCGCCTGGCTTGAGGCCCCGATAGCCGCTGATCAAATCCTGAAGCGATTCTGTTCCGCAGCGCGTCAAGGCGATCTCTTCCACCTCGGCTCCAATCAAGCCGGCCACGGCGGATCGCACCTTCAGCAGTTCGGATGGCAGCGCCGGAGAAGGTTTCACCCCTCGAACAAAAGGCACGTTTACGCGATTAAGGAACTGCGTTTGTTTCCAATATTCCTCGAGGATCGGCCGCGTCATGACGTTCCAGTATGCGTTTTCCAGGTTCACCATGCTTCGATCGACGTCGTACCATTGCAGAAAGTAGGCTTCGTCGGCTTCGGTGGGTGGATGAGCCCTCATCGCGGGCTGAGATATTTGCTCGGCAGAGCCCATGCCTTCCGCCAGGATTGCGGTCGTGGGGGCTGCTTTCAAGAAACTACGTCTGGTTTCCATGGATTTTCCTCTGAATCGTGTGAGATGGGTTCCATGAGCCATCACGTGAAAGAAAGCCGCGAAACCTCTCATCAGTTTCTCGCATCCGTTCCCCACTTCGGCATTCTGCAAAGGGGGGCTGTGACAATTTGCCGCAGCCCCGCGTACGTTCTTGTCCCTATACTGGCGATGTGCGCTGGTCATGAGGCATCTTCAGCAGCGGGCACGCCGGCATCGGACGCGCATACTCTCGCTTGCACTGTTGTGCCTCCTGGCTTTCGCCCCATTGGCCTCGGTCTTCGCCTCAGTCCCCGCGGGGGCCGAATGCCGCATGAGCTGTTGCAAAGACAAGGCTCACGCCAAGTCGTGTCGTCATCGACTGAGTCACGCAGGCAGTAGCAATCCGGGCTCTCTCGCCTGGCGTGGTTCGCCCGGTTGTTTGCCTGGTTGTGGCAAACAAATACGGCCGGCTCCGGCCCCAACCCTGTTCAGCATTAAACCGTCTCGGTCGGACCTATACTTCGACGTCCCGCCGGCACGAGCGCCGGTCTCCGTTCAAACCGGGGCCGCCACATCCCAATTTAGAGCCGCCCTTTGGCAGCGCCCTCCTCCTACCTCCATCTGACAAGGCGGTCTTGATGCGCTGGCCGCGATCGACACAGCGGTGGCACCTCTCGAGTTGTTTGTACAGCGAAGTTTTGAGGAGGGGGTATGGGGAAGACGGGGAACGGCACGCCTGGATTCAGCGGCCGTCGGGTAGTAATCGCATTTGCGTGGTGCTTGTTTGCACTCACGTGGCCGGCATTGGCCCAGGACGCTGCGCGAATGGATACCATCCAGGGAACGGTGGTTGACTCGACCGGAGGCGCGGTCGTTGGCGCGCATATTGCTTTGCTCGACGACGCCGGCAGGGTTAAGGCGAGCGCCGCAACGAACTCGGAGGGGCACTTCCTGATTCCCGGAGTTCTGCCCGGGAAGTACCTTCTGCAGACGGAGAGCAAGAACTTCGACACGGTGAGCCAGGAGTTGGTCGTTTCCTCAACGGCGACGGTTGAGGCGCCTTTGCTGATTACGATGCGCGTGGCTGCCGTCCGGCAAACCGTAAACGTTGTGGCGGCCGGTGCGTACGCCGTGCCCGAAGCCTCCGGCGCCACCAAGACCGGCATGCCGATTATGGAGACCCCCGTCTCGGTACAGGTCATTCCCCAGCCGGTGCTGGAAGATCAGCAAATTGTCCATCTTGACGACGCCCTGCAAAATGTCAGCGGCGTGATCCCGAACAACGACAGTTACGGAACCAACGACAGCTTTTCGATTCGGGGGTTCGATGCGCAAGAGATGACCTACGAGGATGGTCTGCGGCTGGATCAATATTCCACTGCGGGTTTTCCCATTGACATGGCCAACGTTGAGCGGGTCGAAGTCGTCAAAGGGCCAGCCTCCGTGCTCTACGGCCAAGCGGAGCCAGGCGGGGTGGTCAACATCGTCACCAAGAAACCTCTCGGTACGCCGTACTATTCGTTGCAGCAGCAGTTCGGTTCCTACGATTTCTACCGGACTACTTTCGATGCCACCGGGCCGCTTTTCAGCAAACAACTGTTTTACCGCTTTGTCCTTGACTACGAGAATGCCGGATCGTTTCGGGACTTTGTTTACACCAACCGAGTTTCGCTGTTTCCCTCGGTTCAATGGAGGCCCACCGACAAGACCCAGGTCACGC
>JBAUOG010000618.1:0-2679 GCA_049579625.1 Bryobacteraceae bacterium | reverse complement strand
GCCGGTAGCTGCCATCAAGGCGTCAATCGCCGATGCCATACGCTACGTCATTCACGTTACAAGAAGACCTGACGGCCGTCGCCGCGTCGACGAGATGGCAGAAATCCAGCACTACAACCCGCAATCCGACACTTTCACTGCTACCCACTGCCCCGTATCCTGACGGCGGGGACGGGGCAATAGCGTTCGCGACCGCCTAGGTCGCCCCCAACTACCTGAGGACTACCGAGATCAGCGCCCTCCCGGGCCCGCGCCTGCATGACGGCCAATTGTCCTCAGGCGGTGCCGAATGATCCTCCGCGGATGCCTCGTACTGTATTCTGATCATGGGACAAACCCCAATAGACAATCTGCCAACTTCTCCGGCCCGGAGTAACTGGCTCGGTCGACGACTGGCGACCTAAGGCGGGGTTCCTTCCAGGATCAGCAGAAGCAGAGCAAGTGCAAACACAAACGGCAGTGAGCCAGATCCGCGAGCGACTCGGGGGCATTTCGGATCTCTACAATCGACTGATTCTACTGGTAGGACCCGCGAAGAGCGGCAAGACGCGGATCCTGCGTGAGCTCGCCGCGACTGAAAACGCGTCACTGCTGAACGTCGGCCTTGAGGTTTCAAAGCAGTTGTTGGATCTCACGGAGCGTCAACGCACGCTTCAGCTCCCCGAGATCCTGGAAAACGCACTTATCGGCCCACGTTCCGAACTAGCTGTTTTGGATAACATCGAGGTCCTCTTCAATCCCGCCTTGAGGCAGGACCCGCTCCGACTGCTCAAGGGGTTGTCCAGGAGCAGGAATATAGTGAGCAGTTGGTCCGGGAGTTTGGACGACGGGAATCTGATCTATGCAGTTCCGGAACACCCTGAATTTCGAAGGGATGTGGCGAAGGATGTCTTGATCGTGCCAATTGGCAATGAACACGAGCAGAACTTGAGCGGACGCAATACATGAAATACGGCGATCTAATCCAATTCGAACCGATTGAGTCGGTGGTACAACTTCGCAACGCGGATCATTTGGACGCGGCAAAGCAGCTCGTGTCTACTTACGTCATTTCGGATGAGATGGCGGAAAAGCTAACGTCGCTGGTCATTCCAGATCTTCAGTTCGACGCGCCTTCGGACAACAAGGGGTTGATGGTGGTGGGTAACTACGGAACAGGTAAGTCCCACCTGATGTCGGTCCTTTCAGCCATTGCAGAAGATGCGGCCACGCTACCGCTGCTGCGGTGCGCGCCAGTGGCCACGGCGGCGGAGCGGATCCACCATGGGCGGCTTGAGCGAGATAGAGAGAACAAGCGGTATGCTTTCGATGCGCGGCGCCGTGCGATCGGCCGCATCGGGCTCCCTGCCGTACGTCAGCATCGCTTGAATGAACTCGCCAAAGAAGAGGCGGCCTGGAACCTTGAATCGGAATCGCGCCGCCATGTCCATCCCGAGCTCGTTCCGCGCTTGATGATCCGCGTAGAAGGTGTTGGCAATGCCTGATTGGCGTGACCAGATTTTCAAGGAGTTTACGCCTGGTGTCCAGCCGGTAACGGTAGTTGCTGATCCGGACCGGTTGCTGATAGAACCCCGCCTGTGTCAAGTGCTCTCCGAAAAGGGGTTTGAGTTATTGCCGTTTGAAGACTCGATCTCTTTCAGGTTCGCTTACGAGTCGCGCTTTCGGTCGCGGATGGATGCAGGCGAGAACGTAGACCTGGTCGTGTTGTTAGCCGATGACGCTTCTTCATTTGGAAAGCTCCCCTTTGATGTCCTCACTCGTGCCCGGAGGCTTTCTTTCGGGTTGGCGAATGTGTTCTCCCAGTTTGCCTATCCGGTGCTGCGCGCTCTAGATCCACAATATCTGGATCTGCTTTATGAAGCACAGCTTCGCTCTAGTCCTGGGGTGCTGGGCGAAAACGCCACAAAGGACTTCATCCTGCGGCACGTTTTCGCAATTGTCCCGGAACTCGTAAAGACCGACTCTGATTTGCTCAGGACCCTCCTGCGTCGGCACTACCGGCCCCAGCTTATTGCCTCGGAATTCATAGCGCGCTTGATTCAGTTTCTGAGCCAGAACGACCAATTTGCCGCGTGGCCGCTAGGAGACCTATTCTCCGATCGGAGTCTGTTCTTTGAGTTCCTACAAGAACGATGGCCGCACTTCCTTAGCCAACAGGAGGCTCCGGCTAACTCAGGTAAACCGGTCAGCTTTAAGATCGCCGGGCCAGACGATATTCCTTTCGACGACCCTGACGTACGGGTGTACCTAGATAATTTGTTCGTCGAAGGTATTCTCCGCCCAATACCGTGGAATGGGGACGTGGCGGCGTGGATCGCCGCTGGGGTCGAGCGCGATCCTGAGCAAGACCGGAAGTATCGCCTGGCCAGCCTACTCGAAATCGCCGACCGAGAACTGCCAAACGAAGGCTCGCAACACGGGGAGTGGCTGTCTTTTGCCAGTACTTGGGCTGAGATCAATGCTGTTGTTGCAGGAATGGCGGAGGTTTCGAAGTCCGCTTTCGCAAGCCGCTTCTTGGCACTACAAGATGTCGTCGATTCCCGGTTCGGCGCTTGGCTCCAAAAGCGATTTGGCAGCTTGTACAGTTTGCCGCCGAACCCGCCAGTGATGGTCCATCATGTCGCTCGTTACCTAGCCGGTCTCCGCGACGACAAGAACACTCAGAAAGTGGCTCTGCTT
>JBAUOG010000617.1:0-4217 GCA_049579625.1 Bryobacteraceae bacterium | reverse complement strand
TCGCGTAGCGGAACGCAACGCCGTCGTCATAGGCGCGCGCCTCGATCGCGAGCCGCCGTCCGTTCGGCGCGGTCTCCACCGTCTCAACGGTCACCGCATTGTAGTGGTCGCGGATTGGGTTCGCTTTCCCTGCGATGGAGTTCCAGCTACTGTCGTTGGTCGAGGTTCTCGACGACTCGACCCGGACCGCGGATCCCAGCACAGGCGCCCCTTGGATCGCCAGACCCAGGTTGGACCAATCCACGACGGGCTTGCCACGGAACGTCACTCGATACGCCAGTTGGCCTCCGGCCTCTTGAACCATCGCGGGCGCCCCGCCGACCGTGGCGATCGAGAGTTCCAGCGCACCGTCTGGTGACTTGAGACCCACTGGTGCTTGAGCCGTGGCGACCAGGCCCGCGGCTAGGGAGAGTGCGAAGAGCGTGACGAGTCTTCTATGCGTGTACATACCAGACTCAGCCTATAACAAGTGGCCAGTCGGTTGCTTTCAGGCGGCGAGTTACTGTCGCGAGTCAGAAGGCCTCCGCTTGCTCACGCGCGCGGTTCAGTGCTGGAGTTTTCGCACAGACTCGTCAGCAAGGGATCCCCGCCCTTCTCCGGAACGTCTACTGGTTAGTGATCAATTCTTGTTCAGCCCGAAGCCAGTTCTCTTTGTCTGCTCCATCACGACAGCCGCTTTCCTGCCAATAAGAGTAAGCGAGGGCAGCGATCTGCTCGTGCGTTGGATCCATCGTCGCGGAGATGATCGGTTCTTCCGCCGCGGAGATAATCGGTTCTTCGATTTCGAGGATCATCGCCTCTTCATAAGCCGTCTGAGTTGCTAGTGACGCCATAAGGCTGCACCTTCCTGGATGAAAGTCGAAACGCGAGGTGTTAGTTCTCAAAATTCTTTCCTAGCGACGTATCCCGCTCGCTGGCGCGCGCGGCTGCTCTGAAAATACTTGGTTGGGAGGCCTTAGGCAGTCCGCGGTGACGAGCTTTGTCGCGTCTGGGGACACACCTTGCTCCGAAGCGGAGAGCGCAGCGCGCACGGCGAGCTGGCGCTCTGCCGGCGCTTTGAGACGCTGGAAGTGAGCATGACATCAGGCCGGGGTGTCCCCGATGAGCTGAGGAGCGCGCCGTTCGGATGAAAATGCCGTAGCCGTTTTCATCATTGCGGGTGTGCATTCCGGCGCTCTTGGTGAGATCTGTGCTCGGGTGATGAGCTGTCCGCTTGCTGACGCGCGCGGTTCCGTGCTGGAGTCTTCACGCAGAGCCTGACCAATGCGGTTCGGAAGCCGGCGGCCTTAACTTAATGCGATGTTGGCGAGAGTGAACGGCCAGGGCGTTTGCTCCGTTGCCACGCATTGCCCGGGCATCGGCGCCGTCATCCTCGCCGCCCATTCCGCCACCTCTTTCATCAGGCATTCCCTGCCGCAGACGTGCCGTACCGGTTTGCCGGTGTTCGCCGAACCCTCGGCTTCAAGAACCAACTGAACGGCCTCAAAGTCCGTCGTGACGTTGAACCAGTGATCGACATCAATCTTACCGGCGCCGCATTGGTCGCAGGTTGTCATTGCTTTTTCCATGTTGTTCCCCTCCACTATTGACGAAGAATGGAGGCTCCCGGGAAGATAGTGAGCGAAAACGACCCGGATTCTCAGTCTGGGTCGTCTTCGGCTTTTCATCGTTTCGAACTGGTCGAGGCGCTTCTCAATGGTTTGGGAGTGAACAGGCAGCGGCCCGGCTGTTTGGATTAGTTGACGCCACCGCTGGCGTGAAGATGCTCGCCGGTGAGCCAGGCAGAGTCGTCCGAGGCCAGAAACACGGCCACGGTGGCGATGTCGCGGGGTTGGCCCACGCGGCCCAGCGGCGTCTGGGAGACCAAGCCCTGCTCCAAATCGGAGCCCATGACGCCCGCGGCATGCGTGCCTTCGGTTTCGACGATGCCTGGGTTGATGGAGTTGACGCGCACCTTCTTCGCGGCGAGTTCCTTGGAGAGCACGCCTGTAATCACGTCAACCGCTCCCTTGGTGGCGGTATAAACGGCGGAGCCCGGCGGCATGAGACTGCTGATGGCGGAGCCGATGTTGATGATACTGCCGCCCTCGCCGAGGTGCTTGGCAGCCGCCTGCGTGGTGAGCAAGAGACCGAGCACGTTCACGTTAAAAAGCCGGTGAAACTGGTTCTCGGTGAAGGCCTCAATGGGAGCGAACTCATACACGCCTGAGTTATTGACGAGAATATCGAGGCGGCCGTAGTTCTTGATGGCTGCGTCGATGATGCTCTGCGCTTCCGGCGCTTTCGAGACGTCGCCACCGACCGCGAGGGCCTTCCCGCCTGTCGCCGTGATGTCGGCGACAACGGAGTCGGCGCCGGTCTTGCTGGAGGCGTAGTTCACAACGACGGATGCGCCTTCTCCGGCGAGGGATTTTGCGATGGCAGCGCCGATGCCCTTAGACGCTCCCGTAACGACTGCTACTTTTCCTTTAAGCTTGCTCATTGTATGTCTCCTTGGTTTGTTGCTTCGCTTAGATGCTTTGACAACTATCGAATCGATTCGATACGGGGCGAGAAGGATTCAGGCAATGACTAAGTTGTTGTGACGATTACGCGAGGTCAGACTTGAGGCGGTCGAGGTAAGCGCGGAGAACGCGGGTCTGCGGAAAATAGTTGACGAACTTACCTTCCTTCTCAGCGCGGACAAGCCCGGCGGTTTCAAGCTCTTTCATGTGATGCGAAAGCGTAGCAGCGCTGATGGCGAAGCAGTCGCGCATATTGCTGCATGGCGTGGCACATCCCCGAGCGCCCAGTTTCTTGAGAATTTCGTAGCGGCGTGGGTCGGCCAAGGCGCGGGCGATGAGTTGAACCTGGCGATCGGAGAGATCGTCGGGCTGGTTCTTAGCTGCCATTGTTGAGGAGGAACTCCCCGCCCCCTGGTAGCCAATATAGCGGAGTGATGGAAGTGAGGCCTCCATCGAGCCGAACCGCAGACTGTGCTGTTGCCCGAGCTGGACCGGGCGATCGCGCTAGGGTCTCGCGGCCTCGGAGACAAAGACGCGGCCTTCCACCGCTCCGTCGAAAATGATCAGGGATCGTAGTGTTGAGCGGGCCAGTATCCCCTCCCTCACGGTCGGGGTTCTGTGCTTGTATAGGGCTTCGCTGCTATCATTTTCATTAGTTCCGATGGGCCATGGCCCATCAGGGCTTGATGGATTGCGGGAACCAGATCGGTGAAGATGCGGGGCTTCGTAACATAGCCGTGCGCGCCCACGGAAAGCGCGGCCTCCACGTAGGCTCGATCGGCGTGACAAGTCAGGAACACGATCTTGGTTCGGGAAGCCGCAATACGAAGAGCAGAGGCCACCTGGAGCCCGTCCAGAATCGGCATTGAAATGTCAGTCACCAGGACAACCGGGTTCAGGCTGAGAACGGAGTCCAAGGCATCCTGTCCGTTCTCAACTGCGCCGACAACGGCAAAATCGCCGTCTAGACTTCGGCGAACTTCCTCGAGTATCGCGGGATGATCGTCGGCAATGAGAACCCTGGTTTGGAGCACGTAAAATTCCCTGGTGAACGACGGCGCTGCATGACCGCCACAATACAGTCTGATCGAGGATCGGCCAGTGGACAACTCGTGAATCCGACAGAGGGAATCCTATTCGACTGAGCCGCCGGCGGATGCACTTCGCGACTCGCCCTTGCTGGCAATCAGCGGGACGGTTGCAATGACGGTAGTCCCCTTGTCCGGCTGCGATTCGATGCGGAACGTCCCATTCACTAGATGGATGCGTTCCTGCATGCTCACCAGACCGAGTCCCTCACTCAGTTTGCCGTCCTTATTGAAGCCCACACCCCAGTCCCGGACTTCCAACTGGACCTGACGCGGCGTGCCACGCAAGCTCACGGCGAAGTCTCTTGCCCCACTGTGCTTGAGCGCGTTGTGCAGCGCTTCCTGTGCCACTCGAAACAGGCAAAGAGAAGCGTCTTTGGGCATGGGATATGGCACATTCTCGTCAGCGAACTGAACATTGACTTTTTTCAGTTTAGAGAACTCGGCGCAGAAGCCCCTGATGGCGGCGACGAGGCCCAGGTGATCGAGCTTCGACGAATGTAGTTCATGCGACAGGGCCTGGACGTCGGCAGCGATCTCGGCACAGCGCTTCTGGATGTCCAGCATGCGGGCATTCCGGTGAGAGTCCGAAATATCGGAACCCGAGTACGCACGCTCCAGGTTC
>JBAUOG010000616.1:0-4530 GCA_049579625.1 Bryobacteraceae bacterium | reverse complement strand
TTCGTTCCACAGCCATCGACTCCTGATCTTCACCAGCGCGGCTACATGGCTTCGGTCCAACACCGGTACACCGTGAGCTCGGACGCGATTGTCGTTTCGCAGTTCAGCTACAAGAGTTTTGATGCTGACGTAACTGCGAATAGCAACGGTCCGTACCAATTATGGATCGAGACCACGACGGGCGGCTTCTTCGATCGCCAGCAGCGCCAGACAGGTCGCTCGGAGTGGCAGGAGACTTACCAATTCGATACGCATGGTTTCCTCGGCCCGCACCAGTTCAAGGTTGGAACCGATTTCGCACACAGCAATTACGACGGCCACATTCAATTCCTGCCTGTCAGCATCATTGGAACGCTGGCCGTCCCCATTGAACGCATCGAGTTCGGACCAGCTTCCCGCTTTGATATCCAGCAAAACGAGTTTGCCTTTTTCATTGCCGACAAATGGATGCCGATCCAGCGCCTGACGCTGGATCTCGGTTTGAGAGTTGACCGGGACTCCGTAACTCATTCCTCGAATATCGCGCCGCGAGCAGGCTTCGCGCTCATGTTGACCAGCGATGCGAGAACGATACTCAAGGGCGGCGTCGGTCTGTTCTACGATCGCGTGCCGCTCAACGTTGCGTCGTTCCCGCTACTTCCCGGTCGCACGGTTGAGGATCTCACTCCGACCGGAGAGGTCCTTTCCTCTGACGCCTACGTGAACAAGTTCGCCACCGGCTTGCGTAATCCGCGCAGCGTTGGATGGAACATGGAATTGGACCGGCAGGTGACCTCCTCCTTTACTCTGCGGACTGGATTTGAGGAGCGCAACACCTCTCGCGATTTCGTCCTCAACCCCGAAACGAACCTCGGGATCCTTTCACTGTCCAACAACGGCCGATCCTTCTATCGGGAGTTCGAGATTACGGGACAGTACAGAGTCCACCGCGGCACGCTCAACGCCTCTTATGTGAGATCGAAGGCATGGGGCAATCTGAATGACTTTAATCAATTCTTCGGTAACAACCCGGTCGCTGTCATACAACCAGACGAGCGCGGCTCGCTTCCTTTTGACGCGCCGAACCGGTTTCTGGCCTGGGGCCAGTTCCAAACGCCCTTCAAACTGACCGTCCTTCCGGTCCTGGACACTCACACTGGCTTTCCGTATTCCGTGATCAACGAGTCGCGGGAGTTCATTGGGCCTCGAAACTCGGATCGGTTTCCACGGTTCACATCCTTCGATCTCCAGGTTACGAGACCGGTCTCGCTGCCGTTTCGACAAGAAAAGCTCAAGGCCCGGGTCGGGTTCAGTGTGTACAACCTGTTCAACCAGTTCAATCCCCGCGACATCCAGAACGACGTCGACAGCTATCGCTTCGGAGCGCTTTTCAACGGTGTCGGTCGGACATTCCGGGGAAAATTCATCTTGGAGTTCTAGAAATGTTCCTCGCCTCTTTACTTCTCTTTTCCGCGATTGCGACGCCCGCCGGCGGTTCGAGCGTACAGCTTCCGAGTGCTGACGAAGTGGTCGTCAAGATGATGGCTCGCGACAACGAACGCCAAGCTGCTCTCTACGGTTACACCGCCGTCCGGCGCTACGTACTTGAGAACCAGGGCTACCACAAGAGAGCCGAGATGCTGGTGCGCATGACCTGCCTGAAAGACGGCTCGAAGCACTTCGAGACGCTTTCTTCCACTGGCTGGGGAGGCGCGCGCAAGCACGTGTTCCCCAGGCTGCTTGAAGCCGAAGCCGACGCCTCCCGGCCAGGTTCTCGCGAGCGGTCGCGCATTACTCCCGAAAACTATGCCTTTGAAATGCTCGGGACCGCGCACGTCGACGGGCGGCTGGTCTATGTGATCGCCGTTGCACCAAAGACACCGAACAAGTACCTTCTACAAGGCAGAATCTGCGTAGACGCGGATGAATATGCCATCGTTCGCATCGACGGTAAGCCGGCGAAGAATCCTTCTTTCTGGATCAAGAGTGTTCACTTCGTACACAACTACGACAAACTGGGGTCGTTCTGGTTCCCCGTCTCCGACCGTTCCGTTACGGACGCTCGAGTTTTTGGTAGCACCGAAGTGACAATCGACTACTTCGACTACGCACCCGACACGCCCTCACTCAAGGCCTCGCGCTAGTGGCCTGTCGCGTTGAGTTCGTTGGCATGGGCTCACGCGAGAACTGGCATCACGAAATGGCCGTAAAACGAGCCTCCCGAAACGCAAAACCCGACGAGGTTTTTGGCCAGCGACGAAAGGGCCCGAAAACGTCTCGCGCCGGCCTGTCTGCCCGTGTGTCCTCAAACGATTAACAGACACAGAACTGCGCGATGCGCGAGTACGCAGCCAAAGCGGGGGGATCATGGCTCTGTTCGCTCCATTGCGCTAATTAAGCGGCCTGCGCGCTGCCCGGCCGCGCCGGCAAGAGCCTGCCAACTAACCCACCTACGCCTCCCAGAATGGCGGCGATAATGAGGCCGAGCAGCAAGTGATAGAAGCCCGCACCCAGTAGGTCCTGCATCAGCCAGGCCTAGAAGTTCGCCGAACCGCTGTGCGCAAAGTCGTCCAGGTTACCCTCTGCGCGAAAAACCATTGCCTGCCGCGGCGTGCCCTTCATGGCGCCGCCATCAGCCCGTTGCGCGCTAGGCGGGTCTGCAACGCCGCGATGAAGCCAGCCGTCAGATATGAGAGAAACACCAAGCCGAATTCGACTACACCGTAGCTGGTGTTGTCACGGGGGAACATGTATTCCAACAAGATCTCCGTCGCGTAGATCGCAGCTGCCACAAGGCCGAAAACCAGAGCCAGGCGCAAGAGCCGCCGGTCTACTCGTTCCAGGCGCGCTGCACCCCAGGCACCCAACAGCGCGTAGGAGCTTAGCGCAATGATCACTGCCGCCAATCCAGGCAGAGTCCTTTGCCACTCAGCCAGGGCTGCCGGGAACATCAGGAGGCCCAAGCTGGCCAGCAGGGCGGCCAGGATGGCCGCGCATATCCACGCACCGCGCACAGCAGGCGCGAGCGGGGCAGGCGAGGTGGGCATGACGAATGAGCATATCACCTGCGCTGTCGCGATATGTCGGTAAAGTTTCAGGCCCACTTTGTGCGAAGTCCGCTGCACGGTGTCCTTGCTGACCTTTAGATGCTGAATGGTCCGACACGCCAGAACGCCAGCAAACATGAGGAACAAGGATGCTCGAAAGACATAACCGGCGACAGGTCACCTGTTCAAACCCGGCCCGCTTGTCCGCCGTCAATGTGATCGCCTCACCGGATTTATGCTGATCGTTACTCAGCGACAGACCATTAGCCGGCCCGATGGCCCTTGGCTTGAGCGCCGTGCCGCCAGGGTCTGGCAAACGTGGCAGAAATAGGATGGTGGTCCGAGGCTCGAACCGTGTCGTGCACTTGCCCTTCCGATCGAACTTCATCCGGGACGCAGATCCAATCAATCGAACGCTCGCGCTGAAACAGTCCGCGAGAGACTGTGGTCGGGACCTCGAGCAGTCCTAGGCCATCATGGAATCTGGAGGTCCGGAGCGTCGCGGCAGCACAGTGATTGCCGGCGTCCAGGTTGAAGTCTCCAGCCATGATGACCAAGGCAGACTCTCTTTGCCGGTTGGCGTCCTCCAGCGTCTCACTCAACTGCCCCAACCGGAGCGAGTCTTTGCCTCTGCTTTCGAGATGCAGGTTGTAGGTAACAGAGCGTTGCTGATCGATGAGAGCATCAGCAACCAGCGAGATCCTGCCCCCAAGCCGTCGTTGAAACAGTTCGATCCGTGGTACATACCAACGGGGCTTCCAGAAGTTGGACTGGCGTCGAAAACGAATAATCCGCCCATTTAAGATCGGCCACGGGGACAGCGTCGCCAGCCCGTGAAGCGCCGGCGAAACGCAACAGCCTGCGCTCAGTTCCTGAAACTCCTTCCCGAACACATAATTCAGGCGGAGTGACCGGGCTAGCTCGTTGGCTACGTCAAGGTGCCGGGTGCGCCTTACGTTCAGGTCTACTTCCTGGAGTAGGATCAGATCAGCTTCAGCCGATCGCAGGAAGTCCAGAATCGCGGAGAATTGCAGGCCGCGTTCAATATTCCAGCTTACGACTCGAACATAATCTCGAGACCAGGGTTGTCCTCTTCCACAACTGAATGTGCCGGAAATTAATTCATCCATCATCGGGGTGATCGGCTGCTGCCTGGCAGGATTCGATGAACAGGAAGGCCTCTTAATTTAAGCGGAGGCAGCGGGGCTTACCATCTTTGGCGCCTGAACCGCCGTAAAGGTGCAGTACGAGTAGAGGGCTATGGGCCAGACCACATTTGCGCCCAGCGCGGATAGAATGAGGCCCGCCTGAGTAAGGTTGAAAATGGCGAATACCAACAAGGGATAAGGTAAAAAGCATCTCCTGATGATGAACTCTGTATGCCGGCCGAGGTACAAGAAGGGGTTAGACTGCCGGCGGGATGCCTGCGCCTTCCAGATTTGCAACAACTGCTCGGGACGATCGGTGGCCAGCCGGTGCCGCTGAAGCCCCGTGACGAGGAAGC
>JBAUOG010000615.1:0-1943 GCA_049579625.1 Bryobacteraceae bacterium | reverse complement strand
GCTCGCTCCAACTTTTCCGGTGGAAGCCTGCGCAGCATGGGTCACCCCAGATGCGTCATCAAAAACCGGAATTGTCCGGCTCAGCGGCTTGGTAGTTGCCCGACCACGCGATTGCGCCAGCGCGAATGGGATCAGCGAGACGGCCAGCAGTAAAAGGAGGTAAAGCGCGCCTCGAATAAGATGGACTTTAACGTTCGGGTTAATTGGTTTTTTCATAAGCAAGATTTGGGAGCCGAGCAGTGTGTTTCTTTTTTATCGATAGAAGCTATGGGCGCGGCGGTGGGAAAGGGTGAAGCCTGGGAGCCGGTGTAAGTCCAGGTGTGGGAGTAGCCGTGGAGCCCCCAGCGAAACCGAGGATTTGGAACACCTGATCGGGCCATACCTGGTCGGGCATGCAGGCGTCTTTTCTGTTCCAAGTGATGCAGCCGGCGCCGTAACCGTCGCTCGGGTTCTGATCACGCACACGGCGAGTAGTAAGAGCAGGTAACGCGCGCCTCGGGTAAGATGCGCTTTCATCGCGGAGCTAATGTGCGCTTTCACCTTGCTTGCGCTTCGGTGCGTAAACACGTTTTACCCGAAGCGTGTCAAAGTTGTCGAGACAATTTAGCCAGATTTAGCGGTGTGTTTATTGTTCAGAAGTTACGGGCGCGGTGCTGGAGTAGGGCGTGACCGCGGAGTTGGTGTAGGCCTTGGCGTTGGTGTAGGTGTAGGCGTAACCGCCGCGGATGGCTCTTTATCGAAGAAAGCATCCTGCTGCGAGACGCCGTTGATGGCCACGCGACCGTCCGTCCATGAAGTGAGATGCTTGCCGGCGATCGCGGAGGCATAGTCGAAGGCGCCAACGTCAGGGATGATGCCCTGCTCGATTTGTCCTGGCAGAGGGCTGACCACATCCGAGAACATATCGTCAGGCAACCAAGTCACACCGTTGTCGGTGGACTTGCGTGCCCACATCCTGTAACACGGAACGGCTGAGTCACCAAGTGTGCAACTGGTGCTCTCGCGTGCGTCATACCACACGGCGAAAAGGGTGCCACTGGGGCTGACCGACAAGTTGGGCTGCCAGTTAGGGCGAGTAGTGGAATCAGTGTTTAACTTGAGCGGCGTGCTAAAGGTCTGCCCCCTATCGGTCGAGCGAATGTAATAGACGTCACCTGGATCGCCACCGGTCCCGTGCTGGGTATAGACGTAGTGAACTATGCCGTTGATCGCGGCGGGTTCGCCCCAGCCTTCGTAGCGCCAGTAGCCCCCGTTATCGGGAAACATACAAGCGAAGTAGCCCACAGCGGTGACCCCGGGTCCAGGAAATGGAGTGCCGGCGTAACTATTGGTCCAAGTGTTGCCGCCGTCGGTGGAGCGGAAGAAGTAGTTGGTGTCGTTGTGAGGGAAACCTCCCCCGCCTTCGTCCATGCCAGCGATGTATGCGTCGCCTGTGGCCAAGTCGCCAGTCATCTGCACGTTGCGGATGAAGTTAGGCCCAGTGCTCACCATGATTGGGCTGTGCCACGTTGCACCGTCATCACTGGAGAAGGTGACAAAGATGTTTGCGTCGGGTTGACTAAAGTCGTTCCACGAAATGTACATTCGCCCGAAGAACGGAGAGCTTGGGTTATTGTCGGCCCAGCCAGATTGGCGATCGTTTTCGGCGTTGGTATCAACGCAAAAATTGGTCCAGCTATTCGGGTCCTCAGGAGTGGCGGACTTGTACCCGTTCAGAGGGCAACCGTTTGCGCCCGACCACACCGTAAACCAGGTGCCGGACGGCTTGTTGTACAGAACAACTGGGTTGCCAAATGTGTTAGAGAAGGGGCTTTGACCGCCAGCGGTGGTCAAGCGGGTAAATGTGATGCCACCATCGGTTGAGACCGATGCGCCAGAACCGTTGGGGGGCATGGCCGTAATGCCTCGTGAATCGCTGTAGCCAACGACGATCTGGTTGGGGT
>JBAUOG010000614.1:0-6584 GCA_049579625.1 Bryobacteraceae bacterium | reverse complement strand
CGGTCGTAGCCGCTGGCGTTGCCGAACGTATACAAGACCAGGCCTCGGCGGACGATCTCAAGATTTGCTTCCAGGACTTCCTCACGAAGTTGCTTAAGGTTCATGGGTGTGCTCGGACGCTGGCGGCGATAAGGCGGAGCTGCGGCAACACATCGCCGATGGAAACTGCCGCGCTACCCTTCTTGCCCAATGAGAAGTAGAGTTTGCGATAAAGAGCGAACAGTTGGTTATAGACTTCCACGCTTGTGGGCTCGGGGAGATAGGTTTGATGCGGCGGGCAGAGCGCCTTCTGCGCCGCTTCGAGGGACGGAAACGCGCCCGCCGCGAGAAACGCAAAGATGGCCGAACCGAGGCTGGTCACATCGCCTTGCGGGACCAGAATCGGCTTGTTCAGAACGTTCGCGTAGACTTGGTTGAGGGTTTCATTCTTCTGGGGAATGCCGCCGCCGTTGATGATACGCCGAACGGAGGCGCCGTGCTCTTCCATGCGCCCCAGGATGATGCGGGTGTGGAAGGCGGTACCTTCAATGGCGGCGAAGAGTTCGTCTTCCGCCGTGTTGGTGAGATGCCAGCCGAGCGTTACGCCGCCCAGTTCTGGGTTCACCAGAACGGTGCGGTCGCCGTTGTCCCAGGTGAGCCGCAAGAGACCCGTCTCGCCGGCGCGGTAGCGGTCCAGGTCCGAGGCCAGATCCGAGGCGGTTTTGCCGGCGCGTCGCGCAATCGCTTCGAAGATATCGCCGACCGCCGAGAGTCCCGCTTCAATGCCGGTCATCTTCGGATCGACGGAACCCGGCACCACTCCGCATACGCCCGGAACAAGCTGCGCCCGGTCGCTGAGGCCGATAATACAAGTCGACGTGCCGATAACATTTACGACATCGCCGAGGCCGACGCCCGCGCCCACTGCATCCCAGTGCGCGTCGAATGCGCCGACCGGAATGGGAATACCCGGCTTCACGCCTAGCTGATGAGCCCAGTACGGCGAGAGGTAGCCGGCGATCTTGTCCGACGTCTGATAGCGTCCCTGCAGCTTGGCGCGGACGCCCGCTAGCAGCGGATCCACCTTGATCAGAAACTCTTCCGGCGGCAGACCGCCGAGCGATTCGTTCCAGAGCCATTTGTGGCCCATGGCGCACACGCTACGCGGCGCTTCGGACGCTTCGGTGATGCCGCCCAAAACGGCAGCTACAAAATCGCAATGCTCAAAGGCGGAGACCAGTTGGTCGCGCTTCTTGGGATTGTGGCGAAGCCAGTGCAGGAGCTTTGAAAAGCCCCACTCGCTGGAATAAACTCCGCCGCACCAATCGATGGCGGGGAGGCCGTATTCGTGGGCTTTGGCAGTAATCTCGGCGGCCTCGCGCCAGGAGCGGTGATCGCACCAGAGATAGTATTCGTCCAGCGGAACCATGCCGGCGCCGACGGGGATCACGCTGGAGCCAGTCGTATCCAGCGCAATCGCCGCCACTTCGCCGCCCGACACGTGCGCCTTGCCCAACGCAATCTGCGTGGCCGCAGCCAGCGCCTTCATGTGGTCGTCGTGACTCTGCGTGGCTTGGTCGGGGTCGCTCTTGGAACGGTGCAGCGGATATTCGGCTGTGCCGGACCCCAGCCGGCCCCGCTTGCTATCAAAGATCGAAACGCGAACGCTGAGCGTGCCGAAGTCAACGCCCGCGACGATGGTACCCATTGGATGCCTTCCCGGCTATCGAATGCCTTTTACTTGTGATAGTAGATGTCCCAGCCAAGATATCGCGTGGCGGCTTCGTACACTACATTGCTGACCGGCGCGAGGTTAGCAGCTACGTGATGCTCGAAGCCGCGCTCGCAGATGTAGCGCAGCAGGTCCTGCATGCGTGGGATCTCCACGACGCCGGCGCCGCCGAAGGTTTCGAGCGGATCGTTTGTAAACGCGCCGTCGCCAACATAGCCGGATATCTTGCCGGTGGAGTCGGTGGTGGAAAAGCGCGCATAGCTCATTGGGCTTGCTTTTACCCTGCCAACGCAGGTTCCAAACGTGTTGTCCCGCCCGACCGTGCCGGCGATGATTTGCTGGAAGTCCATTTTCACGTCGGCAAAGAAATGCTTGGGAAGATTGCTGCAATGGAAACAGACAGCCTTGTTCGGATCCTCTCCGTAGTTGTTGTTCCAATCCAGAAGGGCGCTGGGTGTTCCAGACGCCAGGCGCAGCGCATGCATGGCTACCACGCCGCAGATATCCACTTCGCAGGCGCTTGACATCAGCTCGTTGCTCATCATGCTCATGATGGTGCAGGGAACGACACCGAAGTATTCTTCAAGCGAGGTCCAGCACTGAACCGCGCTGATGGAGACCTCGGCTTCCTTCATCCAACCGTCGACCACAGCGCCGAGCTTGGCCATCTTGAGTAGCGCCAAAGCCGGCGTGCCCGCCGTGTCGACATAAGAATGGATAGCGGCTAGCTTCGCCGTCGCCGCGGGATCGTCATCTTTCATACGTTCAATCCGTCCGAGTATCTCGGAGAGATCGATGGTGATGATGGAGATGCCGTTCGATTCGAGCAGTTTCTCGCTGTAACGGACCGTGTTGAATGCGGCGGGACGAGCGCCAATTGCGCCGACGCGGAGACCTTTGAGGCCGCGCACCACGTTGCAAACACCAGTGAACCACGCAAGATCCTTCTTGAATGTGTCGGACTTCGGGGCCTCCGTGTGAAGTGTCGTCAGTGAGTACGGAACGCGGTACTGGGTGAGGTTATTGCAGACCGACATCTTACCGCAGAAGCTGTCGCGGCGATCGCTGATGGTCATGCGGGACGGCGTATCGGGCGTGGCCTGGATGAGCACCGGGACGTTCAAACCGGCAAGCCGCAGCGTATCGGCCACGGCGCGCTCGTCGCCGAAGTTAGGTAGAGTGACGACAACGCCGTCGATGTCCTCACGGCGTGATTTGAACAGGTCCGCGCAGCGGCGGGCTTCCGAGTGCGCCTCAACAGCGCCGAACTTTGAATCGTTCACACCGAGAGCGACCACGTCCGCGCCCGATGACTGCAGGACAGAAATCATTTCCTCGCGGCCAGTTGCGGCCAAATGAGAAGGGAAGAATCCGCGGTTGCCTACGATGAGGCCAAACGTTGGTTTATGAGCTGACATTTACTTTTTCCTTTTCGGGTTGTAGCGGTAGCAGTAGAAGCCGCCAAAGAGGGTGAGAAACGCGCCCCACCAGATTCCGGCGTGCAGTTCCTGGAGGACGACTGTCTGCTCTGGCGGCACGTAGAGGCTGTAGATACCGGCCCCCAGAATGAGGAGGCCATATATGAACAGCAGCACGCCGATGAAGAACCAGATGGAAATGAAACCTTTTGTGCCTTCAATCATGTTTTATTCCTAGAAGAAGATGATATTGACGATGACCAGCACTAAAGCAACCACCACCGCCCAGAAGATCGGGCGTTGATAGAGTTTCAGGTGTCCCTCCGAGGGAAGCACCGTGCAGCCATACACCAAGCCCACCAGTTGAGACTCCGGCTTGGGCTTAGTCAGCAGGCTGACGACGACCGTGACCACCGCGCAAATGATCCAGGCCCACAAGGCCTGATACATGTTCTGCGCCATTGTTTTGGCATGCGGTGAGAGTGCGATGATACTGAGCGCTGAAGGATCAATCTTGACCCAGGTCCACATTGCGATGGAGGCGACAGTCCCACTTAGTAAGCCCCAGAAGCCGGCGGGCGCGGTGGCTCGCTTCCAGAGCATACCCAGGATTACCGTGGCGAAGAGCGGCGCAATGAAGAAGCTGAAGAGTTGCTGGACATAGTCCATGATGCTGCTGGAGCCCATTACCAGATAGGCTGTTCCAATGCTGACCAACACGCCGAGTACGGTGGTCCAACGGCCGACGTTGAGGTAATGGTGGTCGGTGCCATCCTTTTTAATGAGCGAACGATAGATGTCGTAGGTCCAGACGGTGGTGAAAGCGCTGACGTTGCCTGCCATGCCGGACATGAACCCGGCAATCAACGCCGTGATACCGAGGCCGAGCAGTCCAGGACCGCAGTAACGAGCCATCATGATGGGCAGCACTTCGTTGTAGGAATGCTGCGTGGCGGTGGCTTGCGCTTCGCCCACCAGGTGTTCCGGGAGGACGGCCAGCGCCAACAAGCCCGGCAGGATGACGATGAAGGGGACCGCCATCTTGAACGCGGCGCCAATGATGGGCGCCATTTTTGCCGAACGCATGTCGCGAGCCGTGAGGACGCGTTGCACCACGAGGAAGTCAGTCGTCCAGTAGCCGAACGAGATCACGAAACCGAGGCCGAGGACGATTCCCGTCCAGTGGATGCCCATCGGGTTGTCGGCAAAGTTGCCGAGGCCATTCCACATATGCGTGTAGTCCTGGCCGGGCCACCTTTCGTGAATGCGAGCCACCATGCCGCTCCATCCGCCGGCTTCAATGAGGCCGACAATCGAAACCACGATTCCGCCGAGCCAGATGAGGAAGAACTGGAGAACCTCGTTGAATATGGCCGACCGCAGGCCGCCGAGAAAGACATAAGCGGCGACGGTGAGCGAGGAAACCCAAATGCTGAAGTTGATGTCCCAGCCGAGAATGACCTTTAAGACCAGCGCCATGGCGTACATATTGACGCCGCTCATCAGGACCGTCATCAGGCCGAAGGAAATGGCCGATAGGGCGCGAGCCGGCTCGCCGAACCGTAGTTTGAGGTAGCCCGGAACCGAGTGGGTCTTCGAGATGTAATAGAACGGCATCATAATGATGCCCAAAAAGAGCATGGCCGGGATGGCCCCAATCCAATACCAGTGGGTGGCAAGAATACCGTACTGGTAGGCGGCCGCGGCCCAACCCATCATTTCGAGCGAGCCGAGGTTGGCGGCGACGAAGCTGAGTCCTGCCACCCAAGCGGTCATTTCGCGTCCTGCGAGGAAGAAGTCCTCACCGGTTTGCGTGAAGCGCTTCAGGTAGAAGCCGATGCCAATCACCATCACGAAATAAATGGCGATGACTGCGATGTCGACGGGGCTGAGCGAGATGAGACTAGTCGGCGAGGACTGCAAGAGAAGCGCTAAGGGCATTGAACGTGGAAACCTTCCCAAAAGTGAGTTAAGCGAACATGGCTACATCAAACCCGGCGAAACAAGACAGGGCTACTAGACTCTATCGAAGTCCACTCGCGAAAGTTACGCGCGAAGCCGCATGCGATGGACTTTACGGTGCTGTAAGCGGTTACAAAAAGGCAACTCGGATTATAGGCTGCAACCTTGGATCGGGTCAAGTCTGTTCGGGCCCCCTGTTCGAGCGCGCGGTTCCGGTGCGAAAACGTCTTGCAGTAAGATTGGAGCCAGCTATGACAAATTTACGGCGCTCAGCATCCCTCGTTGGACTGGCCATTTTGCTTGGCACGACCGCATTCTCAGCGCCTCCCCCAGCGCAAGGAGCGCAAAAGCTCACTATGAAACCTTTCGGAAAGACGGCTGACGGCCGCGAGATCACCCTCTATACGCTCGCCAACAAGAAGGGTATGGAAGTGACGATCATGAACTACGGCGGCGTGATCGTGTCATTAAAGGTGCCCGATCGCAAAGGCCAATTCGCCGACGTCGTGCTCGGGTTCGATTCCCTGGATGGATACCTCGCCAAGAATCCTTACTTCGGAGCGCTGGTCGGGCGCTACGCTAACCGAATCGGCGGCGCTCAATTTGCTCTCGACGGCAAGACCTACCATGTGCCGAAGAACGACGGGCCAAACTGCCTGCACGGCGGGAATCACGGGTTCAATTCGCAGGTCTGGACCGCACAGGATGTGTCGACCAAAGATACGCCGACTCTCGAACTGCAGTATGTGAGCGCCGACGGGGAAGAGGGATTTCCCGGCAAGATGACAACAACCGTCAAGTATTCGCTCAATGACAAGGACGAACTGCGGATTGACTACTCGGCGGTGACCGATGCCCCCACCGTGCTGAACCTCACTAACCACTCCTACTTCAATCTGGCGGGGCAGGGAAACGGCGACATCCTGAGCCACGTGGCGACCATCGAAGCCGATCGGTTTACGCCAGTGGACGCGACTCTGATTCCAACCGGGGTTCTGCAACCGGTTGCCGGCACGCCGTTCGACTTCCGCAAGCCCGAGGTGATTGGCGCGCGCATCAATGCGGACGATCCGCAGATCAAGCTTGGAAAGGGCTATGATCACAACTTCGTCCTGAATCACAAGGGTCCATCGCTCGGCTTGGCCGCAAGGGTGGAAGAGCCGAAATCGGGACGTGTGCTCGAAGTGCTGACCGATCAGCCGGGCGTACAGTTCTACACCGGCAACTTTCTCGACGGCACGGTGATTGGCAAGGGCGGCAAGGCGTACCAGCGCCGCGACGGCTTTTGCCTGGAGACAGGCCACTTCCCGGATTCGCCTAACAAGCCCAGCTTCCCAACCACGGTGCTGCGGCCCGGCGAGACGTTTCACACCGCCACGGTGTTTAAATTCTCAACCAAGTAGCTTCGATCGCTAATACGGCCCGCCCCTCTTTCGCCATTGAGTGAGGGAAATGCTTCACATTTGTCGCTTCCAGGATTGAGAGCCTTTCGG
>JBAUOG010000613.1:0-1764 GCA_049579625.1 Bryobacteraceae bacterium | reverse complement strand
GGCATGAAGACCCGGCGCGAGTGCCACTACACCCGCGAACTGGACCTGGAGACTTTAGTCTGGACCCGGGGGCCGAACTTCCCGCTGTCGAGCTTAGGGCACGTCCGGAAGCTATTGCTCCAGAGAGATTGCTTTCGGACTGATAGAATAGTTCCATTCGCCATGGAAGTCGTGGCGTTTGAGGTGGACGGCGTGCATTTCGGCATCGGACACCTTGATGCCGGCCGGATAGATGTTTTGATCGAGTTCGCAACGAACCGTCAGACCGGTCTTGGTCGTTGTTGCAGCGATCAATTGGACAATGACCTGATGGCTGATGAGTGGTTTGCCGCGCCAGTTTCCGGTGATGAACGAGAAAAGGCGATGCTCGATCTTGTTCCACTTGCTGGTGCCGGGGGGCAAGTGACACACGGTAATGGGAATGGCGAGTTCGTCGGCGAGTTTTTGTAGCTCGATCTTCCACAATCGAACGCGCGAACCATTGCTGCCGCCGCCATCAGCGGTGATCAGCAGGCTGCCGGCATTGGGATAACGCTCGCGCCCCATCAGCTTCCACCAGCTTCGGATGGCATTGGTGGCGAAAGCCGCGGTGTCATGGTCGATGCCCACGCTCACCCAACCGACGTTGCCGGCAATATCGTAGACGCCATAGGGCGCTGCCCGACCGAGTTCGGGGATGACAAAATCGTGCACGCGAACTTGCTCGGGCGAGCCCTTTGGCCGCCATTCGCGTCCGGCGTTCTTGAAGTCGCCGACCAGCTCCTTCTTCTTGGTATCAACCGAGATCGCCGGTTCACCTGCCGCGAGCGCTTCCTTCACCCGATCGTTGATGTAGTGGAATTGCGCGTCGCGATCGGGATGGTGCGATCCCTCGCGTGTCTTGCGATTGGCTTGCAGACGATAATTGAGCTTGTGCAGGAGCTCGCCGACGAGGGTGCGCCCGATCGTGTGGCCCATGTCGCGCAGGCCCTGGCTGAGTTTGCGCAGGCTCTTGCAAGTCCATAGCAGCGGCGATTGTGGATCGCCGCGCGTCGCCGGCTCGACCAGCGCGCGCAGATCATCGAGCAAGCTCGCGTCCGTCTCGCTCAAAGGCTTGCGACCCCCGCCGGGCCGGCGCGTCCGCCTTGCATCAAGCACCGCACCCGCGCGCAATTCGGCCAATCCACGTCCGACCGTGCTGCGCGCGATGCCCGTGGCACGCATCACCGCAACAATCCCGCCGTGTCCCGCAGAGCTCGCCTCCGCAGCCGCGAAACGCCGCCGTCCGCGCTCGTCGAGTACCGGAGCGAGCGCCTCGAAGCGCTGGCGAATGGCCGATTCGTCAATCACCCCAGGACGCTATAGCGTCCCGATTCTCAAGGGAATCCCGCCAGCATACAAAATCTGATCCAATGCGATTCACTTGTTCGCGGACGGGCACTTAGGTGCTGGGCACGCGCAACCTCGCCTCCTTTAGCGCTCAGGTACAACTCCCGGCAAAGTCCCGGTACGACGTTGGCGGTTACAGAGATGGATCCATCTCCACCGAGAGCGAGAAATTGCGAGGCCGTTGCATCATCCCCGGACAGAAGACGAAAGCCGGGTCTCAAGCACGCGTGCAGACGTTGCGGCCGACTCAGATCCGCGCTCGCATCCTTTAGACCGATGAACTGCGGCATCTCCGCAACGAGGCGCGCGATTGTCTCGTCAGCAAGCCCGCATACGGTTCGAGACGGCACATCATAAAGAATGATCGGCAGGCCGGTGGATTGAGCGATGGCGCAG
>JBAUOG010000612.1:0-2796 GCA_049579625.1 Bryobacteraceae bacterium | reverse complement strand
TGGTTATTTCGCCGAGGAAGGCCTGACCCCATTCGGGCTTCAGTCCACCGGCAGGAAGCCGCGGCGTTAAGCAAATCCTACGACGTAGATCGCCAGAATGAAAAAGAAGCGTTGGCGGAATTCAAACCCGGTGGCGCGCATGGCTACGCCCATGATGTCGCATTGCGGCTGCTCTTCTATCAGTCAAGTCCTATTAGTCATCTCCTGTTAATCCAGGATGGAAGTCCGGGCGGACAAGTGATAGACATGGATCGGCCGAAGGCTGTTTGAATGCTCGCGCAGTAAAGGAGTAATCATGTCCATTTCGGTTCTCGTAGCATATGCAACAAGTTACAGTTCAACGCAGGAAGTCGCCGGGAATGTGGCGGCGACGCTGCGACAGCATGGACTGATCGTGGACCTCAGGCACATGCCCGACGTGCTGAGCCTGGAAGGATACGACGCGGTGGTGCTGGGGACGGCGATCTACATGTTCCGCCTGCACAAGGATGCCCGACGTTTTCTGGCGCGTCACAGCCACGCGCTCACCAGGCAACCAGTGGCGGTGTTCGCGCTGGGTCCGTTTCATGACGATCCAAAGGAGTGGAAGGCGGCGCGCAGCCATCTCGATAAAGGGCTGGCGAAGTTTCCTTGGCTTGCTCCCATCGATAAGCAAGTCTTCGGCGGACGGTTCGACCCGGCGAAGCTACGATTCCCTTACACTCTCGTGCCGGCGCTCAGGCGAATGCCGGCGAGCGACATTCGGGATTGGAATGCCATACGCGGCTGGGCGGGCGAGCTGGCCGGCAGGTTTCAGCCCGAATTGGCGTAGGCGAGCGGCGCGCTAATGGATGATAGATCGGATCTGTTCCACAGCATTCAGTGCGTAGGGCAGCTTGGTGTTCAGGTGATGCATCGCCCCAGGGACCTCTTTGTGTTTGATGTTGAGGCGAGAGTTCAGCTTGCCGAATGCATCCAGGCTACCGATGAACTGATGGGGATGACCGACATGGGGCGGGAGAGCGGTTAAAGCGCTAAGGAGCACGATGTTGACGCCGGGCAGACGGTAATCGGTATCCTCACACGCCAGTTCCGCGAGTGCTCCAGCCAGAGCCAAGTTGCCTTTGCTATGGCCGACTACCCACTGCAGGTTGGGCAGCCGCTTCGGACGCATAAGCGATTTCGCCGCACCCAGGTCGGGGCCCGCGCCGGCGGCGTCCAAGTCCTCAATATTGGCAAGCAGCCCGGGTACGAAGCCAATAGCTGCGAATGAGTGCCGCATCTGCTCGAACCACCACTCCGTCATGTTTACCAGTGGAAGTGTGAAAGCTCCGCCGACGGCCTCAAACATCAAATCATCCAAGCCATAGCCGGAAGCGATCGCAGCGACAGGCAGTCCGGTGGCCGTTGCTACATCGCGCGCGAATCCAACAGCACCAACGGAAGAACTTCCCAGGCCAGCTACGCTGATGGCGCCAACGTCCTTGTGTATTTTGTCGGACATGAACCCGACTACGTCGGGAAAAAAGACGAGAGGCTGGTCGGGATCGGGCATCACAACGACTATCGAGCCTTGGGGAGCGCTCTCTCTGGCGGCGAGCTGCGCTTCGTCCTTTGGCCTGACATTGTAGAAAAAACTATCGAGCCCGCGGTTTCCGGGGCGCAGCATCGCGCGCACGCGCTGGTTAAGTGTGGCTAGCGATTGCCGACCTTTCTGGTCAGACAGTTTACCGACGAGCTTAGAAGCCTCTTTGGTTGAGATTGTTAGAGAGCTGGTGAGAGCTTCCAAAGGCTGGATTGCAGACGACATAAATCCTCCTAAAGCCGGGGGTCTTCTGTTGCACGAATTGGTCAGCGGCGCGAGCTTTGATAACATCAGCGGCCCAAGCAGAAACTGACCGGGAATGGGGCTTATCGCCCATTTTTGGGTCGTAATGCGCAGTTTTCGCACGGACTTCGTCTCATTGACCGACGGCTACCGTAATACTTGCAGCTTGGCGACCAAGCGGTCCGGCTATTGAGTGTTGTTGGTAGAAATGGACCGTGGAACCAACGTCAAACAAAGCGATGATGATCCTGATTGCGGGCCCGTACCGGTCGGGAACCAATGACGATCCAGCGTTGATCCTGAAAAACGTTGAAGTGATGGAGTCGTACGCACTGCCTATCTTCCGGGCCGGACACATTCCTCTTTGCTAGAATCGCCAGACGATGACGCTACAATTCATTGGCTTTTGTCTGGCGGTCTGCGCGGCTCCCGCGATGCTGGTGGCGCAAGATGCCAAGGTGAACCTGAAGGCAGATGAAGCCGCGATCCGCGCGGTGATCGCGTCAGGTAAGACGCCGTATACCGACGACAGCGTTTTCTGGACGGGTGCATACAAGCGCCCGGCAGTGGGTAAGGAAACCCCGGAACCGTTCCCTGAGACCAAAGCCGTGAAACGCAAGAACCAGGTGAACACGACGAAGGTGGAGCGCCTGGAGATTGCGGCTTCCGGCGACTTGGCCTGGGAATTCTCATACGTGCACACGGAGTACGATTCGGACGAAACGCCGACGAGCCACAAGACCTTCGACGCTGGGATGCTGCGGGTGTGGAAAAAAGTAAACGGAGAATGGAAAGCGGCGGCGGTATTCGGGCGGCCGCTGGATGTGCCGTTCGTAGCGCATTAGGGGTTGGCGCTAGAGATTTGCCGATGCTTGCCTGCTCGCCGATGAGGCTGGTTTCGGGGGCATTTGTTCACATTCCGATATAATTCAGTCATGTTGCAAGCGACAGGGAAGATCTGGCACAACGGCAAGCTGATCAAGTGGGAA
>JBAUOG010000611.1:0-2562 GCA_049579625.1 Bryobacteraceae bacterium | reverse complement strand
CGATCAGTATTTTTCTCAATTCAAAAATGGCCGCCTCGAATTGCCCCAGTCGCACAAACTTGCCCCCTCAAACCAGCTTGTGAGATATGCGGGCTAGTTCTGTAACCTACTGTATTGACAGCGGCCGCAGAACTCGACTACACTCGTTGTGGCGGTACGCATGCCGCTGGTCTTTAGATTCGGAGGGTGAGTGGCATGAAGACATTGGTGCTGGCAGTTTCGGGATTGCTCTTGGGTGGGCTCAGCGCTCAGGCGGACGTTTACAGCCTGGACTACAGTTTTGGCCCCACCAACACCGGCGCGATAATATTTGCGACGGGCCTGACGGCGTACGGGGATGGTTACTTCCCCATTACAGGTATCATAGGCGATACGTTGGAGGGTGGCCCTATTACCGGTCTTACCGGACCCGCGGTGGACCCGACGACCCCCACTAACAATGGAGCCTTCCTCTTCAACAATGCATTTTCTCCGACGGGCGCGCCTTCCGGAAACCCTTTCGACGACAATGGTTTGCTATTCAACGTAGCCAACACAGGCGATGTAGCAATCGGACCGCCGGCGGAAATCAACCTGTTCGGCGACGGTGCTGGCAACCTCTATGAATACTATTACCCCCTCGCCATTACTGGCCCGCCGTCTTATGGCGGCGCGACACTGACGGGGCATTACGTGCTCCTTGATATCGGCCCTGGGGCATCGGTCGCAGGATATTCGGTGGTCCCGGAGCCTGGGGTTGACGGAATGCTTGTACTTGGCTTGGCCGGTTTGGCATTTGCGATTCGTCGCCGGAAGATCGCCTAATCTTAAGAACTTCCAATCGAACTTCGTAGGCCTGCGGTCGCTCAGCTACCGCCATGCCCGAATGCGTGGTGAGAACCTTTTCAAACGGCGTCTGAAGCCCTTCAGACGCCGTTTGATTTTGCGGGCAAGTTGCGCCTGGATGCCGTCGGCCAGGACCACCCCGTAATACCGGCGTTGCGCCCTCGAGGGACGGCATCAGCGCCATCGAAACAATGCCCTTGCGACATGCAGCCTGGATCGGCCTGACCCGCCATGTTCGCCGAACCTTCACTCTCGGTCCGTCAATTGTACAGTTCACTGGAGATTAATGAGAGCTTAGCCTCGCTTGGCGTCGATTGATGGAAACCCTTCCGTGATCAACCAGGATGGCGTCGTTGGCGTCCACGTGTCCGTAGGAAACCCCGTTGACCGTGACTTGCTCACCCTGAATCAAAACATCGGCGTCCCGGCAGGGCGTGAATCGGTAAATGACCTCCCCATCGGCCCCCTTGGTCTCCTGCGGAGGCACAACGCTAGTTCGATAACAGTCAGTCACCTTTACTTCGTGAGATCCGACCTTAGCCTGTACCTCGCCCAGCAGTAGGTTGTTGGACCGGCTGCACGCGCCGCATAGAACCAACCAAGAGAGGACGCTCGCGAACAGAAATGTTTTGGACTTGTTCATCGGTCTTCGCCTCCACCCCTCGCCCTTCCCAAAGAACACGGCTTCCAACTAACAAGTACTTTACTATATAGAGTCGTCGAACTCAAGCGCTACTGCTATCCGGGCGAGCGTGTTCCACCGACGAAAGGTGAAGAGGGAAACGCCGCACCCGCCGACTGTTGTTTTTGCTAGGCCAAAAGAGGACAGTATCGTGCAACAGCTGAACTACTACGACGGCTTTTATGGCCTGCCTGGTTTGAACGGGCTCGGCAACGCGCCTGATTCCACCTTTGGCACGTTCACCCAAGTCGCGCCGGATGGCCTGATGCCGTTTGTCACCGGTGATCCCAAGATGACCGGGTGGGCGGAGGAGATCTCGCTGGATGTTCTGTGGTCGCACGCGATTGCCCCCGGCGCCAATATCGTTCTGGTTCTGGCGAAATCGAACGCTGACGCCGACATTCTGAGCGCGACAAAGTATGCGGTGGACAACAATCTCGGCGATATCATTTCGCAGAGCTTCGGCGGAAACGAGAGTTGGGTAGACCCGACGGTGCTCGCGCAACAACATCAGATATTTGCGGAAGCGACGATGAAGAACTTCACGATCCTGGCTCCGCAGGTGACGACGGTGCGGCGCAACCTACATGTGACGGATCGGCCTTGGTAAAAGCGGCTTCCTCACCGGCGGTTGATCCGTTGGTCACTGCCGTTGGTGGGACTGAGTTGCATGCTGCCGGCTATTGCCTGACCTCCCTTGGCTGCGATCCGACCGCGGATCCCGCTCCCGGAACGTACGAAAGCGAAATTGTGTGGAACGAAACCAGTCTTGGCTTCGGAGCGACTGGCGGGGAATTCAGCGTGTTGTTCGACGAGCCGTCGTACCAGCAAGGCACGATACATGGCGGCAAGCAGCGGGGCGAACCTGACGTGTCGTACAGCGCCGCCGTGTTTCATGGCGTGCTGACATACCTAAACATCCCAGGGATTCCGGCCGGCATGTACCTCTTCGGCGGCACCAGCGTGGGTACGCCGCAATGGGCGGCCCTCCTGGCGATTGCTGACCAAAAAGCCGGATACGATCTAGGCTTTATCAATCAAGCGGTTTACCATAT
>JBAUOG010000610.1:0-13268 GCA_049579625.1 Bryobacteraceae bacterium | reverse complement strand
GCATCAGTCTCGGGGTGCCTTATCCAAGCCAAATTCTGGCTGCGAAATTGGCTGAGGTTGCCGCTGCGGGCATCACGCTGGTGGCCGGCGCGGGAAACGATGGTGGCCCCTTGATTTTCCCGGCAGCGAACGATGGGGTGATGGCCGTGTCGGCTTTCGGTTCCACGAAGGCTTTCCCAGAAGACAGCGCGCACGGGTTGCGGGTGAGCGACCTGCATAATGAACGATGCGGCCTCTTCGTCGCGAATTTCTGCAACACGGGCGCACAAATGGCGTACATTGCGCCGGGCGTAGCGGTTGTGTCGAGTGTCCCCACGGGACATGCGGCTTGGGATGGGACGTCGGCCGCGTGTTCTTTCATCGCCGGGCTGGCCGCGCTCGTGCTCTGCGCGTATCCCGAAATCAAAACGGGGGACGCCAGGCAATGGCGGGCAATCCACGAAATTCTGGGGGCTAGTGCGCTCAATCTGTCGCTTCCTGATGCCATTCAGGGGGCTGGCATTCCGCAGGCGAATCGAGCGTTAACCACGCCGCTCCTCCTGCGGGAGGCGATCCGGCACTTCGCGCTGGTTCGGCAGGAGCATCAAGATCGCCTTGGGCCCCTGATTGCGGAAATCGAGCAAAAACAGCAGGACATTCGCGACCTTTTGGCGAAGGCCGGCTGAGCCTATGCGGGTTTTCTGTTTTCCCCACGCGGGAGCGGGGCCTTCGCTTTTTCATTCCTGGCATATGCCCGGCCTGGATATTGTGCCTATCGGTCTCCCCGGACGCGAGCGTCGCTTTAGCGAGGCACCGCTGCGGAGTATGGACGCACTTCTCCGCGACATCATCGAGCGGATGGAGCCGATGCTGGACGAACCATTCTCGATCATGGGCCACAGCATGGGCGCCTTGCTTGCGTTTGAATTGGCGCGTTCACTACGCAGCCGCGGGTTAGCTCAACCAGAGCGTATATTCGTTTCTGCCTTCCGTGCGCCCCATCTTCCCGAACGCCGACCTCCGCTGTACAAGCTGCCCGACCCCGTGTTGAAGGCCGAGCTATTTCGCCTGGACGGAACGCCCGCCGAAGTGCTGCGGCAGCCCGATCTTATGGAGACACTGCTGCCGGCATTGCGCGCGGATCTGGAAGTGGTCGATCGCTACCGCTACATTGCCGAACCCCCGCTTGCATGCCCGGTGAGTTGCTTTGGCGGTCTCACCGATCGCCGTGTTACCCGCCCGGATCTGACCGGATGGCGGAGACACACCAGCGCCGATTTCCGTTTACGGCTATTTCCGGGGGCGCATTTCTATTTGTACAAGACGCCGGTCTTGGTCCAGCGAGCCATTTGCGTGGACCTGGGTTTGGCGGTCCCTAATGCTGTAAAAGTCTGTTGAAACGGGGCCGGGGGTGGCCGTTGCCAATCGAAACTGAAGCCGACGTTGTCCCGTTGTCGTTTGCCCAGGAACGCTTGTGGTTCCTGGACCAGATGGCGCCTGGGAATCCGTTTTATAATCTGCAGATCGAGATTCCTTTGCGTTGCGCTGTGGACGAAAACGTCTGGGGCCGCGTGCTTTCCGAAATCATACGCCGTCACGAAATCCTGCGCAGTACATTTCACTCCCAGGGGGGACAACCGGTACAACGAGTTCTCCCCATGCTTGAAGTTCCGCTGCGAAGCGTCGATCTGCGGCAGCTACCCATTGAACAGCGGGAAGATGCAGCGCAGAATTTCTGCGATGAGGATGCACGGCGTCCTTTCGATCTAACGCAAGGACCACTCTTACGTGTAACGCTGGCGCGGCTCGACGATGAAGCGTCCATCTGCTATATCACGATGCATCATATCGTCACCGATGGATGGTCCATGGATGTGCTCACGCGCGAGATCGCCGTTCTGTATGACGCTTTCGCGTGCGATCAACCCACGCCGTTGCCGGAACTGCCCATCCAGTATGCCGATTTCGCTGTTTGGCAGAGGCAGGCGCACGCGCAAGCCGAATTGGAGCGCCAACTGGCATACTGGAGGACCCAACTGCAGGGCTATCGCGACCTGGACCTTCCGACGGATTATCCGCGTCCACCGGTTTCCACTTATCGCGGCGGCTTCCAAAGCATGGCGACGGCGCCCGCGGTAGTAGAGGGGCTGCGCCGTTTGAGCCAGAAGGAAGGCGCGACGTTGTTCATGACGCTCCTCGCTGCTTTTCAGGTGCTCATGATGCGCTACTCGGGGCAGGACGATGTGGTGGTGGGAACTCCTATTGCCAACCGCACGCATCCGGAACTGGAGGCGCTCATCGGCTTCTTCGTCAACACACTGGTGATACGCGGCCGACTCGCTGGCCGTCCAACGTTTCGGGAATTTCTGCGGACCACGCGCGAAACGGCGCTCAGCGCATATTCGAATCAGGATCTGCCGTTTGAGCGGGTCGTGGAGGAACTCCAACCGCGGCGGGACCTTAGCCGGAATCCCATTTTCCAGGTAATGTTTGTTCTGCAGACCGGCATTGGACCGAGGAGTGCTCCGGCGCCCTCACCGACCTATCAAGGGGGACCAGCCAAGCCGAGCGGAGCCTCGTACGGAAACGCCAAGTTCGACCTCACTCTATACATCACCGAGGATGAGGGAGGGCTGTCCGCGATCTTCGAATACAGCACGGATTTATTTGCGGACGATACGATTACGCGGCTCATCACACATTGGCAGACGTTGTTGCAGAGCATTGCGGTCAGTCCTGATACAGTAGTCACGCGGTTGCCCATTTTGCCGCCCAGCGAACGGTCGCTACTGCTGGACGATTGGAATCGTACGGCCAGTAATTTCCCCCGGGACGCATCCCTGGGTGAACTGTTCTCGGCGCAGGTTGCGGCCACGCCCGACGCCATCGCGCTGAGCGGGGTCGAGGGCGTTCTAACCTATCAAGCGCTGGAGGAACGCACGAATCGACTGGCCCGATGGCTGCGCGATCAAGGTGTCCAGCCCGGCGAACCTGTGGGGATTCAGCTGCCGCGAGGTCAGGACATGGTGGTCGCGGTGCTCGCCACTGTGAAGGCGGGAGGGGCCTATCTTCCGCTCGATCCTACTTACCCGCAGGCCCGCTTGGATGCCATGATTCGCGACGCACAACCTCGAATGGTTCTTACGCAGATGCCGGAGCTGTCAGAAGATGCGTCGCCGCTCGCTTGGGTCGCTGGCCCGGACACGCTGGCGTATATTCTCTACACGTCGGGTTCAACCGGCAAGCCTAAAGGGGTGTGCGTCACGCATCGCAATGTCGTGCGCCTGGTGCGCAATACCAATTACTGCGAGTTCGACGCCAGCGACGTCTTCCTGCAGTTCGCGCCGCTGCAGTTCGATGCGTCTACGTTTGAGATCTGGGGTCCGCTGCTCAATGGCGCCAGGCTGGAGATCGCACCGGCGGGGCTGCTGTCGCTCGAGGATCTCGCGGCCCTGATTGAACGAAGCGGCATTACGACGCTTTGGCTGACCGCGAGCTTGTTTCATCACATGGTGGACGGCCACTTGGGTTCGCTGTGGCGCGTGCGACAAATGCTGGCGGGGGGCGATGTTATTTCGCCCAGCAATGCTAAGCGCTTCCTAGACGAACTGCCTAACTGCACGCTGATCAATGGGTATGGTCCCACGGAAACTACCACCTTCGCCGTATGCCATCGCATGCGGCACGGCGACTCCTTCCCGGGCCGCGTGCCGATCGGGCGTCCCATATCTAACGCGCGGGTTTATGTGCTCGACGAAGAAGCGCAGCTAGTACCGGTGGGAGTTCCGGGCGAGCTCTACATTGGTGGGGACGGCTTGGCGGTGGGTTACCTGAGCGACGAAGAACTGACGGCGGCAAGGTTTTTGCCAGATCCGTTCTCTCCCGCCGGGTCGGGAACCCGTCTCTATCGAACTGGCGATCAAGTCCGTTATAGTGGCGACGGCGTGCTCGACTTCCTGGGGCGGCGCGACCGCCAGGTGAAGCTGCGCGGGTTCCGCATCGAATTGAGCGAGATCGAAGCCGTGATGCACCAGCATCCGCTGGTTCGCGACTCCTGCGTGGTGATTCGGTCCGCTGCCGGCGAGCAACAGATTGTTGGCTATGCCCTGATGGATGTGTCGCCGGCCGCAGGCCTGGAAGTGCGCCGGTACTTGCAGCAACAACTTCCGGACTACATGGTGCCTTCAATAGTGGTGCCGTTGAGGGAGTTCCCGCTCACGAGCAGCGGCAAAGTGGACCGTGAAGCCTTGCCTGCGCCAGCCAGCGAGGATTGGACTGGCGATGTGCCGTTCGCCGAACCAAAGTCTGAGACCGAACTGCTTATCTCCGCCGTATGGTGCGAGGTGTTGCAGATTGAGCGCGCGGGACTGCACGAAAACTTTTTCGATCTAGGAGGGCACTCCCTGCTGTTAGTACAGGTCCACAGCCGGTTGACGGACCTGTTCGGGACAGGGCGGGTTTCCATCGTGGATCTGTTCCGGTTCCCGACAGTGGCAACACTGGCTGCGCACCTGAAGAACAGGCGAACCGGGGCGGGAGATGCGAGAGAGGACCGGCTGGATCAAGTGGATGAACGGATGGCGCGGCAGCGTCAAGCTCGCGCGGAACGAGTGCAACGGAGGGGAGCTTGAGCGGGCCAGCGGAAAGCATCGCCATTGTTGGCATGAGCGGGCGCTTTCCCAAGGCGGCGACCGTGGGCGAGCTATGGGAAAATTTGCGTAACGGACGCGAGTGCATCACGTTCTTCACGGAGGAGGAACTGCTGGCGGCCGGCGCTCGGGCCGCCGATCTGCAGCATCCGGCTTACGTGCCCGCTGCAGGTGTGGTGGAAGGCATCGACCTCTTCGATGCAGGCTTTTTCGGGCTAAGCCCACGCGACGCCGAGATTCTCGATCCACAGCATCGTCAATTCCTGGAGTGCGCCTGGGAGGCACTCGAAGACGGCGGATGCGATCCCGAACGCAGCCGGCAATCGATAGGCGTTTATGCCGGCGCCAGCATGAGCACCTACGCCTTTCAGCTCTATAACAATCCGCAGCTCGGCAGCGTCGTCAACGACTTTCAGATCCTACTTGGCAACGATAAAGATCACTTGGCCACGCGCGTGGCCTACAAGCTGAACCTCAGAGGTCCCGCAGTCACGCTGGGCACCGCTTGCTCCACGTCCTTGGTGGCGACCTGTCTCGCGGGCCAGAGTCTGCTCGACTATCAATGCGACATGGCGATTGCGGGCGGCGTGACGCTCAATGTTCCGATGAAGCGCGGCTACGTATATGAAGAGGGCGGCATCGCTTCGCCCGACGGACACTGTCGTCCCTTCGATGCGGGCGCCAAAGGGACGGTGGGCGGCAACGGCACGGCGGTGGTTTTACTGAAGCGCTTGTCAGAGGCGATTGCCGATGGCGACCGGATTTACGCGGCAATTCGCGGTTGGGGCTTAAACAACGACGGCTCGGCGAAAGTGGGCTACACGGCGCCGAGCGTCGATGGCCAAGCGGAGGCCATCGCGCTGGCTTTGGCCATGGCGGGGGTGGATCCCGACAGCATTACGATGCTCGAGGCGCATGGAACGGCGACCCCCCTCGGGGACCCGATCGAGTTCACCGCGCTTTCTCAGGCGTGGCGCAAGGCTTCGCGGCGTTCTTACTGCGCTCTGGGTTCATTGAAATCCAACCTGGGCCACCTCGATTCGGCCGCCGGCGCCGCGGGTCTCATCAAGTGCGCGCTCTCCCTTTACCATCGTCAGATTCCCCCGAGTCTCCATTTCGAGAAGCCCAATCCGAAGCTTGATGTGACCGCCAGTCCATTCTTCGTAAACACGGAGCTCCGCGATTGGGAACCGGAGTGTGGGGTTCGCCGGGCAGCGGTCAGTTCGTTCGGCATTGGCGGCACCAACGCCCACGTGATTCTTGAGGAGGCTCCCGAGCCCCCGCCTGCAAGCCGGTCGCGCACGCCGCAACTGTTAGTGCTTTCGGCTCGTTCGCAAGGCGCGTTGGAGCAGACGGCACAACGCCTGGCGGATCATCTGGAGGCGCATCCGGAGATGGACTTGGCCGATGTCGCACATACGTTGCAGATTGGCCGCCGCGAAATGAAGTTTCGCCGAACCTTACTGGCGCCGGCCCCTTCGGTGACGGACGTGGTCCGCTGGCTGCGCTCCAAAGATCCCCGACGGGTGACTTCGGCTGTCCGCGAAGGAAAATTCGAAGGAGTCGCCTTCCTGTTGCCTGGGCAGGGCGCACAACATCCTGGGATGGCGCACGGCTTGTATGAAAGCGAACCGGTTTATCGGGAGATAGTAGAGCGCGCGTCCGCTATTCTCCATCCGCTACTCGGCCTGGATCTCCGGGAGCTGCTGCATTCCGCTCCGGCAGCTGAGCTTCGGCAAACGCGCTTCACTCAGGCCGCTGTGTTTGTGGTGAGCTACGCGATCGCGCGGTTATGGATTAGCTGGGGCGTAAAGCCCGCGTGTCTCCTGGGCCACAGCGTGGGCGAATACACGGCCGCATGTTTGGCGGGTGTTCTGTCGTTCGAAGATGCATTGTGGCTGATGGTGAAGCGCGGCGAGATTCTGGAGTCGATGCCGGTGGGATCCATGCTTGCGGTGTCCCTGCCGGAAGCCGACCTGCGTTATCGCTTTGATGTGGATTTGGCTGCGGTGAACGCCCCGTCGCTCTGTGTGCTTTCCGGTCCGGTCGACCACATGCGGCAGGTTCAACAAGCTCTCGAACGGGACGGCGTCCCGGTGCATCCGCTCCATACGTCGCACGCCTTCCATTCGCGGCTGGTTGACAGAGCGCTGCCCTTGCTCGAAGAAGCGATGCAGCGTATTCGGTTAAACGCGCCGACGATTCCCTATCTTTCGAACGTCACCGGCACGTGGATCAGGCCGGAAGAAGCGCAGAGTCCCGAATACTGGTGCCGCCATCTACGGGCTACGGTACGCTTTTCGAGCGGACTACAGCACCTCTTCCAAAACTCGGAGACGATACTACTTGAGACTGGGCCGGGACAAACTCTGACTGGCTTGGCGCGGCAGCATTCAGGATTACCAGCGGGACGCACAGTTCTGTCTTCCTGCCGGCATGTGCAGGATTCGTCGAGCAGCGACCAGGACACATTGCTCCACACGCTCGGTAAGCTGTGGCTCGCGGGCGCTCGCATCGACTGGGGAGAATTCTACCGGCATGAGCGCCGACACCGGGTCTCTCTCCCGTCCTATCCGTTCGAAAAGCAGCGGTACTGGATCGATGCCGCGCCTGCCGGCTTTGCATCCACGCTTCCGCAGCAGGATGATAACGCGCGCCAACCTTTGGAGAACTGGTTTTATGTGCCGCGCTGGGTGCGCGCCGGGCCACTGAGTCCTCCCGACCCGGAGTTGGCCGAGACGTGGGCCGTGCTGGGAGATGACCCGGCGTTGCAGGGACCCCTGATCCAAACGCTTCGCGATCTGGGACAGAGCCTGGAAACGGAGCGCAGCGCGACTCGTGTCATTTACTGCGCGGGCGAGGCCTCGCTCGAATCCGGTTACTTCCGGCCGCTGGAACTGCTGCAGTCGTTAAGCCAACGGCAGACCAATGTGGATGTACTTGTGCTGGTTCGCACTTGTGCTGAACATGCAGCCGCCACGGGCTTGGCCATTGCCGCTCCACAGGAGTACCCGAATCTACGCTGCCGGGTGATCGAGATCGACGCCACGGCGCGCCGATTGATCGAAGCGGGTCACGCCCAGGAAATCCTGACCGAGGCGCTGCAGGTGGACCCGACGCCGAGCATCGCGTATCGCGGGGCGCAACGTTGGGTGCGTACCTATGAACCAGCGCCCTTGGCAGTGGCACCCCCCGAAATTGCCACCAAACTTGAAGGCAATTACATCATCACCGGGGGTTTGGGAAAGATCGGTTTACTCTTCGCGGAATTTCTGGCGAGGCGCGGGGCGCGCTCGGTCGTGCTGATCGGACGCGGCGGGCCGCCACCCGAGGACGATCCACGCGCGGTGCGGATTAAGGCTATAGAAGCGCTGGGTACTCGTGTGTTCACCTACGCCGCGGATGCTGCCGATGACGTCCAGATAGGCGCGGTTGTCGCCGTCGCCCGCTCGCGAGCCGGACGCATCCATGGCGTTTTCCACGCAGCGGGCTTGACCCAGGGCGACTACTTTCCGTCTTTCGGAACCATCAACCGGAGTGTATCGGAGGCTCACTTTCACGCTAAATACCAGGCAGCTAAGGCGCTGGAGGATGCATTGCGCGATGACCCCCCGGAGTTCTTTTGCCTGCTTTCTTCAATCTCCACAGTGTTGGGCGGGCTCGGATTTGGACCATATGCGGCAGCGAACGCGATGCTCGATTACATGGCCGTGACGGCCAGCGGGCATACCCGATGGATCGCGATCAATTGGGATGGCTGGTCGCTGGAAGCGAATGGTGGAGATCCAAGCGCGCCCCTGATCTTTGCTGAAGATGGCGTGGAGGCGCTCGACCGTATTCTCGCGGCAACCGATCTCAGCCAGGTGATCGTATCCGTGCGCGAACTTGGGGCGCGCCTGCAGAAATGGATTCATCCCCACGCCGCTCAGGCCAGCTTGGGCCATGCTGTTGCGCAGGCGGAGGAGGGGCACGAGAGGCCCGAAATCTCTACTGAATTCGTCGGCCCCTCGACGGATCGCCAGGAGATGATTGCCGGAATTTGGCGCGACCTGCTTGGCATCACACGAATCGGCGCTTACGACAATTTTTTCGAGCTGGGCGGTCATTCGCTGCTCGCGATCCAAGTGATTACGCGTTTACGCGAAGCGCTCGGGCAAGATGTTCCAGTCCGAACCCTATTCGATCACCCCACTATCGCAGCACTGGATGAGGAACTCAGCAAGCAGGCCGGCGATGCGTTGCGGAACCTGCTCGACAAAGTGGAGAATATGCCTGAGGAAGAAGTTCGCTCGTTATTACGGGGTGAAACGCGGCCATGAACCTCGCCCAGCGCGTCGCCAACTTATCGCCCGAAAAGCGACGCCTGCTGGAGCGGCTGACCAAGACCCCGCGTATCGAACGGGCAGAGGAGTCTGAAGCTCCTTTGACCTTCGAGCAGGAACGCATGTGGTTCCTCCATCAGTTGGATCCCAAGGACTCTTCGTACCATTTGCACATGCATCTTCCCTTGGAGCGGGACTTGAGCCTGGCGGCCTGGACCAACGCTTGGCGCTACGTCATCGAGCGGCAGTCGTCGCTCCGAACGCGTTTTCCCTTGCGTGGCGGATTACCCGTGCAAGTGGTCGACGCGCCCGCATTAGAGAGCATTCCGGTCCACTCACTTACCGACCTGTCACCACATGAAAGGCGGGCCGAAGCTACACGGCTTGCGCGGGAACAAGCCGAGATCCCCTTCGACTTGGCGCACGGCCCTGTGCTGCGGCTATGTTTGTTGGAGTTTCCGGAGCAGTGGGTACAACTGATCACGGTCCATCACATCGCGGCCGACGGATGGTCGATTGATGTGCTGATGCGTGACCTAACGGCTGCCTACGGTGCGCTGCGGCAGCAGGTTCCGGTTGCTGTTCCGCCCCTCAAAATACAGTATGCGGACTTCGCGCGCTGGCAACGTTCCCAACTAACGGGCGCGTCATTGGACGAGCTGTTATCCTTCTGGTCCACATATCTGGAAGGCGCGCCGCCGCTGATGCTGCCACTGGATCGGCCGCGCCCGGAGAACCATTCGTACCGCGGCGGCGTGCGAGCCCGTCCCCTGCCGGAGCGTCTTGTGAGCGCACTCGAGGAGTTGGCGCGGCGCGAAGGATCTACGCTGTTTCAGGTACTGTTGGCCGCGTTCGCGATTCTGCTGCATCGCTATTCCGGACAGCGTGACTTAGTGTTTGGAACGCCCGTAGCCAACCGTGAGTTGCCTGAAGTGGAGGACTTGGTCGGCTTCTTCCTCAACACTATCGTGCTACGCGTGCGGCTGGAGCCGGAGCATTGCTTCAGGGAAGTACTTGCGGCAGTGAGAGAGTCCACGGTCGCCGCCTACTCGCACCAGCAACTTCCGTTCGCCGTTTTAGTGCAGCACCTGCAGCCGCAACGCGATTTACGCCGCAATCCTCTGTATCAAGCCACGATTCAGATGCTGCGGTCGCGTCATGCGCGGGCGCGAACCGACGTGCATCTCGAAGAGGTCGGTTATGAGCGAACCGCCACGAACGCCGATCTAGCCTTTGATCTGTTGGCCAATGCCACCGAGATTCTATGCCGGGTGGAGTACCGCCTGGATATTTTCGACGACGCGACCATCGAGCGGCTGCTGGACCATTGGGAACGCTTGCTTGACGCAATCGTCACGCAACCGGATCTTGCCATCGCCGTGCTACAACTAACAACGGCGGCAGAACGTAACGTGCTTTTTGAGGAGTGGGCGGGCAGCAGCGCGCCGCCGCATGCGCCGTGGATCTTCCAGGGGGATAGCGACCGGCCCGCAATTCATCACGAGCGCGGAGTAATATCCTATCGCGAGCTGGACAATTTGGTTGGACGGCTGGCGGCTGTTCTCCAGGAGCAAGGGGCCTGTGAAGGTGACGTGGTTGCGATTGAGCTTGAAGATGCGGTCGAAACGATCGTCGCGATCCTGGCTGCCTGGCGGGCGGGCGCCGCTTATGTTTTCATCGATCCCGCATTGCCACCGCAGAGGCTCCAGTTCCTGAGAGATGACACAGCGCCGCGCGTGTCGCTGACAGCGGAGGGGGCATGGCGCCGGAAGATGGCGGAAGCCACACCTTTGATGCCGCAACCAGTTATGGCGAACACTTTCGCCGCGCTAGTCTACACATCGGGTTCGAGCGGAATTCCCAAGGGAGTGATGATCGAATACGGTTCGCTGGCTAACCAGGTGGAATGGCTGCGCACGACCTTGCGTCTTTCGCCCAGCGACGTCGTACTGCAGAAGTACTCGTTTAGTTTCGACGCGGCCCTGTCGGAAATGTTGAGCGCGCTCAGCAGTGGGGCGCGATTGCTGGTGGATTGCGAAAGGGGACGCGACGCGGACCGTTTGATCGCACTCATCCAGGAAGCCGGGGTAACGGTGCTGGATGTAGTGCCGTCGCAGCTTGCGGTTCTGGTCGAACATCCTGGGTGGCGCCGTTGCACCTCGCTTCGCGTTGTGATCTGCGGGGGAGAACGGCTCAGCGCGGAACTGGCGGCGCGTTGCGCGGAAACCCTTTCGGATGCGAGATTGATCAACGCCTACGGACCGACGGAAGCAACCATCACAGCGACCTGGTGGGAGGGACGCCCTTCCTCCTTGCCGCCGCCGATTGGTCATCCGATTCCCGGCAACTATTCATTCGTGCTGGATAGCGCCTTGCAGCCGGTGCCGGTGGGCATGCGGGGCGAACTGTTTCTGGGTGGGGCCGGCGTTGCGCGCGGTTATTGGAAGGCTCCGGAGGCAACGGCACGCAAGTTTTTGGACAACCCGTTCGGGCTTGGGCGCCTATACGCGACGGGCGACTGTGCGCGCTTTCGTGCGAGCGGTGAGCTGGAATACCTAGGCCGGGACGATGGCCAAGTGAAGCTCCGCGGCTTCCGGATCGAAACCGCGGAGATCGAGCGTGCCCTGGAGAAGCATCCGGCGGTGCGTGAGGCGGCCGTGGTCCTTCGATCGGTTGCTGCAGTCCCGGAGGAGGAAGCTGCGCTTTGGCAATGGCGGCTGGATCAATTGAGCCCGGCGGAAGCCGAGTTCCTCTTGCGTTTCGAATCCGGCGACTCAACCCTGCGGAGGCAAACCATGTGGCGTAACACTCCAGAATTTAACTTGTATCTCCAGATCCAGGAACCGGCCTTCGCCGTCACACCTACGCCCGCGCAACAGAACTGGCTTCTCCGCAGGACGCTAGATGAAGCTGTTGACGACCTGCGCACCATTGACGCGACGGCGCGGAGGTGCGTCGGGGGATCGGCGCGTCCGATGATGAATGCCGATTTGCGGCGCGGCCGGGCGGAGTTCTCAAGCGAACAACTCCAGATCCACGGTCAACAGGTGATGCAAGCCTGGGAACGTCCCTTAATGCGGGCGCTCGCCGAGATAGCAGGAGCAACGCGGGGTGATGTCGCCGAAATCGGGTTTGGCATGGGCATCTCGGCATCGATGCTGCAGGAGGCCGGCGTACGCTCGCACACGATCGTCGAGTGCCACCCGGATGTTCTGGATGCCCTGGCACGCTGGCGCGAGCATTATCCGAATGCGGCGATCGACGTGGTAGCAAGCCGCTGGCAGGATTGGTCTGCCGCCGAAGCGTCGTTCGACGCTATCCTTTTCGACACTTACCCGACCAGCGAAGAAGAATATGCGGCCGAAGTCATCGAAAGCCCCACCTTTGCGGCCTCGTTCTTTCCCTCGGCGAGCCGACTCCTGCGTCCGGGCGGCGTCTTTACGTACTACACCAATGAAATCGATTCTCTATCGCGCCGTCATCAGCGGCTCTTGTTCGAACATTTCTCTTCGGTGGGTGTAAGTCTGGTTCGCGATCTGCAGCCGCCCGCCGATTGTCAGTATTGGTGGGCCGATTCGATGGCCGTGGTCAAAGCGATCAAATGACCGGTCCTCATCAGAAGCTACGCGCGCTTTGGCTGGCTCGTAAGCCAAGGCGCGAGCCAAGCCTGGTGGCCTTCGTCGCACTGCATGCGGGCGCCGATTGCGACCCCGAAGCGCTGCGGCTGTGGCTGTCACAGACGCTGCCGCCGTGGATGGTCCCCGCACAGTTTGCACTTGTGAGCGATCTGCCGCGGACGCCTTCGGGAAAGGTGGATCGATCTGCGCTGCCCGAGGCCGTTTCCACTGGTGCGCCCGCCCGCGAGATGGTTCCACCGCGCACAGAACTTGAGCAGCGGATCGCGGATCTCTTCGCGCAAACGTTGGGTGCGCGTCCACAGAGCGTAAATGATGACTTCTTTGCGCATCTGGGAGGCCATTCGTTAGTGGCGACGCAATTAGTCTCTCTGATCCGCCGCGAGTGGGATATCGAATTACCGCTGCGCGCTATCTTCGAGTCACCCACCGTTGCCGCGATGGCGGAGTGCGTCACCCGGGCTCGTCAACAGGCTAACTCCAGAACAGTTATTCCGCGGCGGAGGATGTGAAATTGTGCTGCAAGTTCAACGAGGGCCAGCCGGCACTGGCGGTCTGATTGTCGAAGTCGAGGTTTTAACTATTCGCAAGGCGTACTGTGGTTCTCGTAAACCCCGATCGCGCTGATAGATTGGGAGTTGTCGCTCATCGTTCGATTGCCTTTCGGGCACATATTCATGGCC
>JBAUOG010000609.1:0-6417 GCA_049579625.1 Bryobacteraceae bacterium | reverse complement strand
GGGTTTCTTTGCCAATCGCGGCCAAGAACAAGCGAAGCAGATAGTGGCCGTGGGCGACCATGGTCTCAGTCCGACCCTCCGGCATCGTCAACATGATGGGGTCGCGGAGAATCCCTTTTTCGAGTGCTTCCAGCCTTTTTCGGATGTTCATCGCTATTCCCTCGATAACGCTGCAGCCTGCTCCAACTCCGAGACTCGCGCTTCAATATCTTCGATTTCAATCGCCTTGAAGGCGTGGTTGAAGATCGCTTCCGCCGCCCGTACCCGGACCGACGCCGGCGTGCCCGGCTCAATCATGGTCTTCAGCAAAATGGTGGCGGCAGCAGACGTTCCTTGCTGGAGCCGTGCGACCGCCTGTGAGTAGGCGTCCCGTCGGGCTGCCCTGTAGGCCGCCTGGAACTCGGGTAGCTGGAGCCAGCGCATTAAAGTTCGCGTGCTGATGCCCGCCGTCCGAGCCGCCTCCTCTATGTTTCGCTGCGTCAGGAGCGCGGCGACTGCCTCCTCCTGCTTACGGCTGAATTTGTCGCCGTGGCCTGCCACCCTATGACACCTGCTGCCACGCTTGCGGTTCAAGACGTCGCGGCGGTTCGTCGCCGTTCCATCGCCTTGGTCGATTTTCTTCAGAATTCGCTTGATTGTGTCTCGCCGCCCGAGTGATGGATGTCACTGCGGCCGAGCCGCGCAAAGGACAAACACCATGAAAATCTTCACGATTGAAACAGAGACGAACAACATCACGCTGCACGCCACGCTTCAGGACGCCGAAGCTGTGGCGAACGCCGAAACCTTCCGCAGCGAATCCGGACTGAACAAACTGGCGGCCGACTGGCCAGCGGCACGCCTGGTCGAGATTTGGAACAGCCTGCCAGGCGCGAATCCGGTCAAGAAGTTCAAGGACCGCCAGACGGCAGTCAGCCGTATCTGGAAAGCGCTTCAGAGTCTGGGACAGGCTGCCCCAGCACCGACGAACAGTCGTCCGTAGCGGAGGCTGCTCCGATCCAGGAAGCCAACGAAACTGAGCCGGCGGCCGCTATTCCGTACGAGCCCGAAACCGCGACGGCTACGCCCGTTGCGCCACAAACGCCCGACGTCGCGACGGAAGAGGCGCCCGCGACGAAGAAGACCACCACCCGCAAGGGCGCGACCAAGGCCCCCAAGCCGCCCCGCGAAAGCAGCAAGACTGCCCAGGTTGTCGCGATGCTCCGACGCCCTGAGGGCGCCACGCTCTCCGAGATCATGACAACCATGCAATGGCAACGCCACACGGTCCGCGGGTTCATGGCGGGTTCGATGAAGAAGGCCGGTTACACCGTTGAGTCCTTCAAGCCCGAGGGAGGAGAGCGTACGTATCGCATCCCTTCCTAAGCGGTGGATGCTGACTCTACTGGCCCGCCCGGCTCCGGCTGCGGCGGGCTTTGTCGTTTCGCTTAGCTGTTTCTTAGAACGATTACGCCGTTGCTTTTGGCCCGCGAAAGGGCGATGAATGTGACTACGATGACCATGACCACTGAGAAGCACACGAGCAATAACGGTTTTGCGATCCCGCTGGAAAACGACACGGACCTCGGCCTGGCCCTGCTGATCGTCGAGGACGAAGATGGTCGGTACCAACCGGTCGCCACCGTCAGCACGATCAACGAAGCGAAACACGTCGCGGCTGGCGATTTTCGCCGCAGACGCGAGCACCTCGAGCGCGACGAGGACCCTGGGCTCTGCCCGTACTCTTACAAGCTCTGGTCCCGTGGCACGGACGGAGAGTTCCGAGTGGCGTACGAGATCAAGCCTAGCGCGCGACGGCCCTCTGGCCTAGTACCCGCTCGATCAGCCGTAGCTCCGCTGACCAGTCCGCCAGTGCAAGGCACAATCCTTGCAGGTCGGGGTGGCCATCCCGCAGGAGTGTTTCGACAGCCGCGATCTCGCGGCGGCAGCGCGCAATTCATGCGGCTCCCTTCGTGCGCTCTGCAGCCAGCACTTCAAACGAGCGGCCGTCACCATCCAGCGTGGCGTTCTTTCCGGACAGCGTCTGGTAGCGCTGGACAATCACGTCGACGTACTTCGGGTCTAACTCGATGCCGACGCAAACGCGCTCGGTGAGTTCGGCGGCGGCCAATGTCGTTCCACTGCCAAGGAACGGCTCATACACCAACTCGCCTCGCTTGATGTGGTTCAGGATCGGCTTGCGCATCAGGTCGACGGGCTTCTGCGTGGGATGGTCAAACTTCTCTTCGTCTGAGGCGCCCATGATGAACTTGGGCGAGGCGGAGTCCCAAATCGTGGAGTTCTCGCCGGCCTTCCCAAACCAAGGAGCGTTCTTTTTCCGGAGGTACCAGCAAGGCTCATGCTGATACCAGTAGTGGGTCCTCGTTAACACCGTGCGCCCTTTGTTCCAGATGATTTGCTGTGGGTAGCGAAAGCCGATTCGCAGAAGTCCGTTCAGCACTTCCCGGGTGAAGACGGACGCGTGCCAGACATAAGCGATCTTTAGACTCGGCACCCGTTCGAAAGCCTCGGACCAGTCAGCCTTGGTGTCGCCGGAGATAGTCGTGTCCGTGTGGCCTTCCGTGCGCCTCTTCATGGAGCTGGTCTCGGCGGGCCCGCAGCCATTCAATCCGGCGCGATCGCGCCATTCGCTATCAAGCTCGATCCCGTAAGAAAGGTCGGTCACCAGCAGAGATGGCGCTCGGTCTTCCAGCAATCGAGCGACCGCTTCTGAGCTCGTCGCGTCCCCGCACAGCACACGATGCGGTCCGCAGAGCCAAAGGTCCCCAAGCCTCGATACAGCATTTTCGGGCAGCGGCGGTGCGGCGTTCGCTTGATCGTCGTCAACCGGATCGAGCGGGAGATCGTCGATTTCCTTGGGGTCGAACCCCGTGAGGCTTAGATCAAACTCCGCTTCGTTCAGTTCCTGCAGCTCGAGTGCGAGCAACTCGTCATCCCACTGTGCCCACGTTACCGAGCGATTCACCATCAGCCGAAACGCTTTGACCTGCGCTGCTGACCATTCGTCGCAGAGGATGACCGGCACTTCGGTGATCCGCAACTTCTGAGCTGCTTTGAGGCGGAGGTGGCCATCAACGACCTCGCCGTCACTTCGGGCGAGTACCGGAATCTTGAAACCGAACTCTCGGATGCTGCAGCACATGCGATCGACAACAGAGTCGTTCTTGCGTGGGTTGCGCGCGTAGAAGACACGCCGGTCAATGGGCCAGGTTTGAATCTGCGGGGGTTGCGCCTCCGCTTGCTGCGTGAGCACACGTCACCTTCCGATGGGTCAGATTGGAAGTGCCTTTCGGAGGGTGCGCTTTGCGCTGGCCTGGCGAACCGAGCCTCTGACTTTGATTTTACGACCTAATCGCTCTTCGCGGCGACGTTTTTTCCGGACGCTTCTTCCGACTGGACGACGGGCCAGACCCTTATCGCGCTTTCCGCGCTTTTCGCGCACCCCCTGGCCATGTGGCACGCCCATGCCAAGTAGGCTGGGGTCCCGTCGCGGTGTGCGTCGGATCGTTGCGAACGTCGGCAACGAACTGGGGGGAAACTGGGGGTACCCTCGCGTCCATGGAATAGGAAATTCGGGTAAATATGGGTAATTCGATGCGGACGCTCGCAGGTTGGCCGCACTGCCACAAACGGCGTGTCTTCAAATGGTTGCGTTGAAGATAAAGGAGATAATTTGGCTCCCCAAGCGCTACACGAAAGAAATTCCGGAGTCTCAACGCGCGGGAGACGCCGGTAAACCATTGATTCAAAATATAGTTCGGTAAACCGCCGACCGGGGCAGGCAGCGTGCTAAATCAAGCTCTCTCTCTGTTTTGATCGCGCGACGCCTTGGGCTGCCAAGCGATGCATCTCAAAATGAGAGATCGGCTCGAAGGCGCACACCGTGAAGTGGCGTGATGGCCGTTAATGGGCAATGAATTGGGATAGGGGGAAGCCTCACGGCTCCTTCCCCTCCCACACCACCGGACATGCGGGTCCGCATCCGGCGGTTCGGCGGGTTAAGCAATCGGTTTCACAGTTAATCTTGGAATCCCAAGCGAGTCGAAGTAAGCATTGGACAACGCGATGCTGAGCGCCGGCGAGTTCGCCAACCGCCACGGTCCGAGGGCGCTACCAGCCGTTTGAGCGGCCAGGTCGGCGCCCACGCCCCGTTTGCGTAACTCGGCAAACCGTACCGTGCCCCGCTTCCACTGCTTCCAAAGCGCAGAGCGAAGTCTACGCCGAAGCCACTGTTCAAGACCTGCCAACACGGAAGGAGTTTCACACTTTCCGAAGTAGCCAATCCATCCCCTGAGATAGCGAGATAGGTCCTCGGCCATACGTTCCATGCTGACTCCTCTGGTCCGGCTCGTCAGTTCCCGTATCCGCTTCTTGAACCGGTCCACCGCTTTCGGCGCGATCCGCCGTTTTGGTATGCCTGCACTCGTGAAGCTAAATCCTAGGAACTTCCTTGCCCATGGCCGTGCCACCGCACTCTTCTGCTGGTTTACCTTGAGCTGGAGCGTTGCCGTGATGAATCGCGTAAGGCTTTCCATCACCCGTTCCCCCGCCCGACGGCTACGAACGTAGATATTACTGTCGTCCGCATACCGTGCGAAGTGGAGGCCGCGCCGCTCCAACTCCCGGTCCAACTCGTCGAGTACGATGTTTGACAACAAGGGTGACACTACTCCCTGAACGCAAAAGATAACATGGGTCGGGTGGGGCGGTCGGTGGAGTGGGAGTCGAGTCGGGCGGTCGCGGTGCGCTGCTGGGATTCGGCTCCGAATGCGGCATGCGAATCGAATGCTGGATGGTGATCGTCTCGCGACCAACAAGGATGTCCTTCACCAGCAGGCGGAGAACCTTCTGGCGCTCGGTCACGTTCAAGGTTGCCGCCCGCTCGCGCAGTCGTGTATGGAAGTCGTCGAGAGTTTCAACCAGTCGCAGATACTTGGTTTGATCGTTGGCGGCTGTTTCCAACGATTGCAGTTCGGCCTGAATCGCCTGATCCTGCTTGCGGAGCTCCGGCATGCGGCTGCGCAGTTGCTCTAAACTTGCCAGGCCCTCCTGGTAAGCAATCAATAAACGATCCATGCCTTTCGCCAGCCGTGCCTGATCCCGGTGCAACTGGTCTTGCCGCTGTTTCAGCGGATCGGCGTTTTTGGCAGCTTGAAGCCGGCGGGTCAGTTCATCTTGAATGATGCTGGGGTCTTCCAGCAGACGCATGAGTTCTTCCCAGACGACCGCATCGAGTTGGTCCTGGCGAATCGGCGGATTGCTGCAAACGGCTCCCTTGAGATGTCGATAGGCGTCGGAACCAATACAACGGTAGTAGTAGAGACGGCGCGCCGAGGTTTGCGTCGAGGTTCGATAGAGCCCGTAACCACAGCACTGGCAAACCAGCATTCCCTGTAATAGAGTCGGCTCAATCGTGCGCCGCGGTGAGTGCTGTTTGTTCTGTTCCAACTGCTCTTGGGCCAGGGCAAAGGTCTCTTCGCTGACCAGGGCGGGGACGGCGATCTCGATCCAGTCCTGGCGCGGACGTTCGTGATTGGCGCTGTCACGGCTGGCCAGGCCGTTACGTTGGCGCAACGGCCGTGTGATGCGCTGGCGCGGACGAAGCTCGGTTTTGCCATAACAGGCGCGGCCGCGATAGGCCGGGTTGCGCAGCAGGCCCCAAACGGTGGATCGCTCCCAGCGCGTGGTCTCCGTTCTGGTGGGGACCTCGCGTTCGTTGAGCAGGCGGGCAATCGCGTTGATGCTGAGGCCCTGGCGAGTATAAGCCTCATAGATCAGGCGCACGACGATGGCTTCCGCGTCGATGACTTGGTAGTAGGCCGCCGTCGTGTCGGTCTTTCTCACGTAGCGGTAGCCGTAGGGAGCGCCGGACAACACGTTGATCGATCCCTGGTGTGCCCGATGGCGCTTGCCACGGCGCGAGCGCTCGGCAATCTGCGCGCGTTCGTATTCGGCGATCATGCCCTGAAACTGCACCAGTAGTTGATCCTCTGGTGTGGCTCCGGAAGGGGCCTTCAAAAACACCAGTTCCACGCCGTCGCGCGAGAACTCCTCGGCCAGCAGGACCTGATAAGCGTACTTGCGGCTCAGGCGGTCCGGCGAGTGTACAAGGACGACTTCGATGTGTCCGGCTGCCGCCAGATCGCGCACTGCTTCCAGGCCAGGCCGCAGGAGAGTGGCGCCGCTGTAGCCTTCATCTTGGAAGCGCCACTCGGGCGGAACCATGTACCCATGGCTGTCGGCATATTCCACCAGCGCCGCCAGTTGGCTGGAGATCGTGTGGTTCTCCTTCTGGCGGTCCGAGGACACACGGGTGTAAATCGCAGCTGGTCGCGTCACTTAGAACCTCCTGATCGCCGCTGTTTTGTTCGGCGATCGCCCGGACCATAGAACGGGCTTTGGTGGGTGCGAGTAGTT
>JBAUOG010000608.1:0-7713 GCA_049579625.1 Bryobacteraceae bacterium | reverse complement strand
GCGAAAGCGAACTCATTTGGCTTCAGTGTATCACCGCAATCATGGGCCGATGAGGTGCAAAATCCTCGGTTTTCTTGGGCTATCCATCCAAAAAGTCAGTGTATTGTCGCCTGGATGAACGTGACTCGAGCCTCGTAACTCTACTGGTTGGTCTAGTCCAATCGGAAAATCTCACCACGCGTCGGACACTCCACGGGCAGGCGAAACTCCTTCGCGATCTCCTGCTTCAGAGCCTCCTGTGCGTCCGGTTCGCCGTGAACCAGGAAGACCTTGCGCACGCCCCCGGCGATCGGCCGCAACCAATCCAGCAGCTCTCGTTGATCGGCATGGCCGCTAAGTTCGTTGATGACCTTCACTTCTGCCCTCAGTCGAATCGATTCGCCAAAGATGGGCACCTCTGCCTCTTTGTCAACAATCCGGCGCCCCAGCGTGTGCTCCGCCTGATACCCGGTGATCAAGATCAGATTCCGCGGATCCTCGACACTATTGCGAAGGTGATGCAGCACGCGGCCACCTTCACACATCCCGGATCCGGCGATCACCATGTAAGGAATGCGCAGGTCGTTGAGCGCCTTGCTCTCTGCCGTTTCGCGGATGTATCGCAGACGTTGAAAACCAAACGGATCTTCCCCCCGGTTCAGGAACGCCCCGGCTTCCTCGTCGAAGTCTTCTTCGTGCTTTCGGAATACCTCGGTGACGTTCACTGCCAGCGGGCTATCCACGAAAATCGGAAAGTTCGGCAGCTTGCCCGCGTTGATCAGCTGGTGCAGCAACAGCACAACCTGCTGCGTGCGGCCAACCGCGAATGCCGGCGCAACAATGTGTCCGCCCCGCGCCAGTACCCGGTGGATCGTATTCACAAGCTGCGTACTCACCGAATCAAGCTCGACGTGAAGCCGGTTGCCGTACGTGCTCTCCATGATCACGTAGTCCGCTGGCGGCGTTGGATCGGGATCACGAATAATCGGTAGGCCCTTTCGTCCTATGTCGCCCGAGAAAAGCAAGCGTCGCGGCGAGCCGTTCACTGTGGTTTCAAGCACCACGTTGGCCGAACCAAGCATGTGGCCCGCATTGTGAAGCTCGCAGGTAACTCCAGGCCCAATTCCTTGCACTGCGTTGAGGCTCAACGCTCGGAAATGAGGCTGCACTTTCGTGGCATCTTCTTCCGTATAGATGGGAGAGACCACGCTGCGCGGGTCATCCAGCCCCAGATTCTTTCGCCGACGAATGCGCTTCGAGAGGAAGGCCGCGTCGTGCTCCTGAATTCGAGCCGTATCGGCCAGCATCGGCTCGCATAGGTCTATCGTCGACGGGGTCGAGTAGATTGGGCCTTCGAAGCCACTGCGGACCAGGTTCGGTAGATTGCCGCTATGGTCGATGTGGGCGTGCGACAGGACGACCGACGTTAGCCTTGAGGCATCCAGCGGAATCTCGCGATTTCGCTCGTACGCCTGCTGCCGCCGTCCTTGAAACATGCCACAGTCAAGCAGGTAATGATGTCCATTCACGCTTACCTGGTGCATCGAGCCGGTAACCGTGCGCGTCGCGCCCCAGAATGTCAGCGTGTAGGAAGCCGTGGAAGAGGCCATAGACGTCTGGAGCGTATCACACAGTTCGACACACTTACGCTTCGGAGGAGTGAATCTCTGAACCGGCTTCTACGGCCTGTCCGCAGGTCCGGGCGGCAGCGAAAAGTTATCACCCAGATAGATCCGCCGAACTTCCGGATCGTCTCCCAATGCCTGGGGCGATCCCGAACGGAAGATGCGCCCGTTGCTGATGATGTAGGCGCGATCCGTTACCGCCAATGTCTCGCGCACGTTATGATCCGTCACTAGAATGCCGATGCCCGAGCGCTTCAAATCCCAAATGGTCTTCTGCAGCTCCAGCACCTGGATGGGGTCGATACCCGAGAACGGTTCGTCCAATAAGAGAAAGCTCGGCTCCAGCACCAGCGATCGGGCGATCTCTACGCGTCGTCGTTCTCCACCCGAGAGCATGTAGCCCTTGCTATGGCGCACCGTCTCCAACCCAAGTTGCGAGATCAGCATCTTCATCCGCTCCCGGCGTTCCCGGCCGTTGATTGGCAGGGTTTGCAGAATCGCCATCAGGTTGTCTTCAACGCTCAGTTTGCGAAACACCGAAGCTTCCTGGGGCAGGTAGCTGATCCCTTTACGCGCACGCTGATACATCGGCAACCGGGTCACTTCGTCTTCGTCTAACATCACCGAGCCGGAATCGGGATTGATCAGCCCGACGATGATATAAAACGAAGTGGTTTTGCCGGCGCCGTTCGGACCGAGCAGCCCCACCACTTCCCCCTGCTCCACGCGTACCGATACGTTGTCCACCACCCGGCGGCCGCTATACGACTTCGAGATTTCCTGCGTCTGTAGAGTTCTCATCGTGAACTGATTACATGATAGGAGAGTGCGCGAAAGACCCTCGACGCGGGATCAAACTGTGCGGATAAGCAGGTACCCGCCCGGCGCGAGCTCAATTCGGCAAAGTGGCCCGTACACGGCGCATCATTTTTTCTTCATATGCGTGACGGCCAGCGCCTTCTTCTCGCCTTTGACCAGCATCTCGTCATCGTCGTTGAAGTAAGTTAGCTCCTCGCCCACCGTCGTGCCCTTGACGCTGTCTACCATCTGCGCTTTGCCGCCGTTGAGGATCAGTTTGTTGTCGTCGGCGTAGAACTCGGCGTGCGGCGCTGTCCCTGTCCGGGTTCGGTCGGGACGCACGTCCCTCACAACCACATCGCCGTCGGCGAACACGTGGTCCAAAGACGAACTGTCGTCGTCCTTCTTGTCCTGATCCTCTTTGAAGAACGCTCGCAATTCCTTCGACGTCACAGTCATCTTGTCACGCACCAGCTTCACGCCGCCCGTATAGTGCGCCAGCTTTTTGTCATCGTCATACAGCAGATCGGGCGCATGGACAGTGGTGTAAATCATCGGGACATTGTTCGCGCTGCTTACGGCGGCACTCTTGCCGTCAGATTTCACATCCTTCTTGTCGGCCTTCGCCGTGTCTACGGGTGCACCAGAGTCATTTTCTTTTTTCTTGTCTTGCAGCTCGCTCACCACGTTGCCTGCCGCATGGAACGTCCCGGCATCGCGGTCGATGTCGATCTGTGCAGCGGCCGTCCGGTTTGCGCCCTGCCAAACTACGGCATGACCCTCATAGCGAATCTTCAGGTTGCTGTCCCGGGCCACCATCTTATCGGCCTTCGCCTGCATGGGTTGGGAATCATCCAGCAGTGAACCGCTGCTTTGCTCACTCTTGTCGGGTTGCCGCGTTGAAGCAACGTGGCCCGTCGCGTCCATGTCGCCGGTCTGCTGATTCATGAAGATGCTGTCAGCTGCCGTGGAGCCACTGCCATCCCAAACCCGCGCTGCTTCGGTCAGTGTGATCTGGTTCGCCGTCTGATCCAAATGCGCCTGTTTGGCGCGCGCCTGCCGCTCTCCCTCTTGATACCGGAATGAGCCGGTCTGGTCAATCGCCGTCAATTGACTCGTCTTCGGCGCGAACTTCGCAACCAGCTCATCACTCCAGGTGTAAGCCGGCGCCGGCGGCCCGGTCTTCTTTGCGTCTTTGTCGTCCGCTTTCTTATCTCCGGCCTGAGTTGCAGCAATCAGCACTTTCTCGCCGGCTGTCGCCTGCTGGGGCCGGTCTGTTCGAGTTGACGCCTTCCAGGCATGGAAATTGTCGATCGAGTTCTCTTCCCCGTAGTTGATCAAAATACGGTCGGCATCCAAGGTGCGATGCGCTTGCGTTGGCCGGTTCGGCTTAAACTCCAACTGCGCCTTGGCCGACGTCTGAATATCCTTGAGCTCCTGGCCGCCTGGCTTCATGTCCATCCACAGGTGTTCACTGCGCAGAATCCGTGTCTCGGCCGGCAACACATTCGGCCTCGGTTGCGGTACTGATTCCACCATCGCGCCGCCATCCGCTTGCACTGACTGAAGCACGCTGTCGCTCGATACCTTATCCCCGGCTTGTTTCGTCTGCACCAGGAAGTGGAGCTCTCCGCGTTTGGAAGTCACCGTCGTCTTTGCCGAAGGGTCGGCCGTTGCAATGCGGGCATTATTCTCGCCCACGATGCTCGTAATGGCGCCATCGTCGTTGAAAAACGAGATGAGCTTATCGGCCGAGAAGGTGACGTGCCGTTCGTCCTGGATCTCCTCGCCCTTGCCGGCCTCCGCGTCCACCTGGTGCAGGCGTCCGTCCTGCAGAGTCACCAGCGTATCCTTGGCCTCAATGGTCGTCGTGCCTCGCTTCATTTTTGACCACGGAGAGAGATAGACCTTCTGCTCCAGCTCCTTGTAAAGCAAATCGCCGGCTTCGATGTGCATCACTTTGTCGGGGTCGGGCGTTGCGTTCCCTACCCAGTTCAGCGAGACCTGGGACTTCAAATGGAGCTCCCGCTTCGTGGGATCGTATGCCAATCCCACCGCTTCGCCATTGCCATCGGCAAACTGGAACTTCGCGGGCTTCTCCGTAGTGGCCAATCCGGTCTTTGTCTCGTAACGAACCCCGCTGCCCTGCACGCGAATCAGTTTGGCCGTCGCCTCTTTGTCGTCGGGCTCTTTATCGGCGGGGACATTCATGATAATCGCAACGTCTCCGTCCGAGTTCATCACGCCGGAGGCCTCATCGAACACCGCTTTGGCGCTTTGCACATAGGTGTAGCTACTGCCTTCCTTGTTATAGAGCCGCAGCTTGAGGTCTTCTACGAGTGATGTAGACGGCTCTTTAATCCGCGAATAGGCCCGCGCGGCTGCTCGGACCTCCGGCTGGTGCGTGACGGCGTTGCTTCTTTTGTAGACCCAACCTCCGCTTCCCGTCGCTTCGAGACTCGGCGCCATGGCGGGAGGCGGCGTCGGCGCACTGCCGGTTCCGGACTTGATTCGTCGGGAGTAGGTATAGCCGACAATCGCGGTAAGAACGATGGCGGCCAGACCGAGGAGCACAGAAAGTCGCCGCATATAAAAGGATTGGGCCGCGCCTGCCAGCCAGCCGAAGATTCCATCCAAGACAGGCAGCCGTGTAAGGGACGAAACTTCAACAGTGTGCGTTGCCTGTCTCATTAAAGGATATCAGAGCAGTCACCGGCCGCCATTTAGTGGAAGATCATGCGAAAATCTAAGTCTTTCATTATCATAGTGTTTGCTGCCAGCGTTATAAGTGCAATAGAATCTTAAGTTTATAAATTGTTCTTGTCACTCGTGACCCTAGTGTGCTAATAATACGGTGGTAGCCAAATCTGTTTGGCTCCCTCGTCGCTCTCCGAGCGAAAAGTTCTAAGTTGTTCAAAACCCTGGAGGTAACTGAGTATGGACATTCGTCCGCTACACGACCGCATCGTGGTCAAACGGATTGAAGACAAAGAGACTCTTCAAAACGGCCTATACATTCCCGATTCTGCGAAGGAAAAACCGCAGGAAGCGGAAGTCGTAGCCGTGGGCAAGGGCAAGCGTCTCGAGGATGGCAAAGTCATTCCCCTGGACGTGCAGGTTGGTGATCGCATTCTCTTCGGTAAGTATTCGGGCAGCGACATCAAGATCAACGGTAATGAGTACCTGATCATGCGTGAGGATGAAGTCCTCGGCATCCTCGAGCCTGTTGCTGTCGGCGCAAAGAAGTAAGGAAATCAGGAGAAGAAAACTATGGCAGCGAAACAAATTGTTTACAGCGAGAACTCCCGCCAGGCAATCCTGCGTGGCGTGAATCAGTTGGCCGATGCCGTCAAGGTGACGCTCGGTCCCAAGGGCCGCAATGTGGTTCTTGAGAAAAAGTTCGGTGGCCCCACCATTACCAAGGACGGCGTTACTGTCGCCAAGGAAATCGAGTTGAAGGATCCGCTCGAGAACATGGGCGCACAGATGGTTCGCGAGGTTGCGTCAAAGACCTCCGACATCGCCGGTGACGGCACCACAACCGCGACCATCCTCGCACAGGCCATCTTCCGTGAAGGCGTCAAGAGCGTGGCTGCCGGTGCGAATCCGATGGCGCTCAAGCGCGGCATCGAGAAGGCCGTTGAAGCGGTCGTTGAGGAAGTGAAGAAGTTCTCCAAGCCCGTCTCGGGCGATGCAATCGCTCAGGTCGGTACGATTTCGGCCAACGGCGATGCCACCATCGGCAACATCATTGCCGAAGCAATGCAGAAGGTTGGCAAGGATGGCGTCATCACGGTCGAAGAATCAAAGACCATGGTGACCGAGTTGCAGACCGTTGACGGTATGCAGTTCGATCGTGGCTACCTCTCTCCGTACTTCATCACCGATCCCGATCGCATGGAAGCGGTGCTCGAAGATCCTTACATCTTGATCCACGAAAAGAAGATCAGCAACATGAAGGACCTGCTTCCGCTGCTCGAGCAGATTGCTCGCGCCGGTAAGCCGCTCCTCATCATCGCCGAGGAAGTCGAAGGCGAAGCGCTCGCCACCCTCGTGGTGAACAAGCTGCGTGGCACACTGAACGCCGCCGCCGTGAAGGCTCCTGGTTTCGGTGATCGCCGCAAGGCAATGCTGGACGATATCGCGACTCTCACTGGTGGCAAGTCCATCATGGAAGAGACCGGTATCAAGCTGGAAGGTGTTCGCCTCGAAGACCTCGGCCGCGCCAAGCGCGTCACCATCGACAAGGACAACACGACCATCGTCGATGGCGCCGGTACCCAGAAGGCGATCGAAGCCCGCATCAAGCAGCTTCGCGCCCAGATCGACGAAACCACGTCCGACTACGACCGCGAGAAACTCCAGGAGCGCCTGGCCAAGCTCGCCGGTGGCGTGGCTGTCATCAAGGTCGGTGCTGCCACCGAAACCGAGATGAAGGAAAAGAAAGCTCGCGTCGAGGATGCTCTGCATGCCACGCGCGCTGCCGTTGAAGAAGGTATCGTTCCTGGCGGTGGTGTTGCTCTCCTGCGCGCCGCTAAGGCACTCGACAACCTGAAGGGTGTGGGTGACGAACAGATCGGCATCGACATCATTCGACGCTCTTGCGAAGAGCCGCTGCGCCAGATCACTGGCAATGCCGGCTTCGAGGGCGCGATCGTGCTCGAGAAGGTCCGTTCCAACAGCGATGCGAACTACGGCTTCAACGCCCAAACCGGCGTGTACGAAGATCTCGTCAAGTCCGGCGTCATCGATCCCACGAAGGTCACTCGCTCGGCTCTGCAGCATGCTTCCTCCATCAGCGCTCTCATGCTGACCACGGAAGCCATGATCTGTGAGATCCCCGAGAAGAAGGCCGCTGCTCCCATGCCAGGCGGCCACGGCCCTGAGATGGATTACTAATCCATTAGCTAGCCTTGCTGAATTAAAGCCCATCCAGCCACAAGCCGGGTGGGCTTTTTTGATTTTCATCGTTCTTCTTCTGCTCCCATCCGTGCAAGGGTTCTTCGCTGTTCGTTACGAGCCTGTTTGAAAACTCCAGCACAGATCTCAGCCAAGCCACCGGCTGAAGCCGGGTTGAAACAATCTGTGACCCGACACACAGTGGGTCACAGGCCAGCATGAGCGCCGGAGTGCACACCCTCAAGGATGAAAAAGGTCGCGGCATTTTCATCCGAACGGCGCCGCTCCTCAGCTCATCGGGGACACCCCGGCCTGATGTCATGCTCACCTCCACCGTCTAAAAGCGCCGGCGGAGCGCCAGCTCGCCGTGCGCGCTGTAGGCGTGTCCCCAAACGCGACAAAGCTCGTCAAC
>JBAUOG010000607.1:0-6584 GCA_049579625.1 Bryobacteraceae bacterium | reverse complement strand
GGCTTCAACGGATCGGACTCTGGCGGCGAATTCGCTGAATTCACGACTTACGGCCTGATCCATGGATTCTCTGTCTGGAGCTTTGAGGAGTTTCTTGCAGGCTCTAAGGGCCTCAGCCGGTTTTCGTGCGAGGCTCGTCGCGGTCTCGGTGGCTTTAGCCCACACGTTTTCATCTGGGACGACGGCCGTAACCAGACCAAGCTCGTTTGCGCGAGCCGCACTGAATGGCTCACCCAGGAAAATCAACGCGGCCGCTTGCAGATATCCAATCTGTCTCGGCAGCGTGTAGCTTGACGCCAGTTCGGGTACGAGCGCGAGGTTGATAAACGGGACTTGAAATCGCGTGCTAGCCGCGGCATAGACAAAGTCGAAATGCAGAAGCATCGTCGTTCCGCCCCCGATAGCGACGCCGTGCACGGCGGCAACCAGCGGTTTGCTGAATCGAGTGAGCGCACCGAGGAACCGAGCCTGTGGGCTATCGCCGGGTCCAGGAGGATGGCTCGTGAAATCTGCCAAGTCGTTGCCGGCCGTGAAGGAATCGCCCGCGCCGTGCACCAGCACGACGCGAACGTCATCGTTCATGTCGGCTCGGTCGAGTTCCTCTTCGAGGGCGGCGTACATGGCCACAGTCATCGCGTTCTTCTTAGACGGGCGATTGAATTGGACGCTCAAAACATTGTTGGAAAGTTCGGTGATGACTACAGCGGCGTCATCGTAGGTGCTCGTCATATCCCTTGCTCCTCAGGCTCCTACAGCAGAAGAGCGACGCAGGTGCCGCTTTTGTTGGATAGGGTCCGGCTGTCCCATTGTGCGCCCTCCAACAAATGTGCCCGTAAGCCGCTCCTATCATTTGTAGACCGTCGCCGTGGTTTCACTGAGGATGAATTGATGCGTGACTCAAAACTGGCTATTGTGATGGGGCTCATGACGGCGCTAGTCAGTCTGAGCGTTGGGTTGATGCGCGACTCACGGACAATCCTTGTGATCGGGCTTCTGATTGTGCTTGCGAGCCTGGTTGGATGCGCCGTAAAGATTCAGTACCCCAATTGAGGGGTTTCGATGCCGGGGCGTCTTTCAGTGGATGCGTTGTAATTAAGCGGCTCCAAATGCTTGCAGGATAGAGATCGAGATCTAAGGAGACATGAAGATGTCTGATTTGACGGGCTCGGCCAAAACCCCGCCGTCCCTTGGGCAACGCTTGAAGCAATGGCTGGTACCGGCGACGATTCTGCTGATGGCTGGCGGGATTGTTGCTCTGATCGCCGGCGACTGGAACACCTGGGCGAGTGAGCGGCCGGTCCAAAAGACCGATGATGCCTACCTCAGAGCGGATCTCACTCCCTTAAGCACGAAGGTAGCGGGATTGGTTGCTACCGTTGCGGTTTCCGATTACCAGCCGGTGAAATCCGGTGACCTGCTCGTACAGCTGCGGGATGACGATTTCCGTGCCCAGGTCGAGCAAGCCGAAGCGGCTGTCGCCTCGGGCCAAGACGCATTGATCAACAACCAGCGTCAGAAGGAATTGCAAGACGCTCACGTCGTTCAGGCAGACGCGGGGATCCGAGCGGCCGAAGCCGACATCGCGGCAGCGGAGGCTGGGATTGAGGCAGCGAAGTCTTCCATCACCAATGCGCGCAGCGGAATCGACGCGGCCAAAGCAGACGTGGATCGCACACTCTTGGAGCGGCGGCGGCAGGAGGCCCTGATTGCGACCGAGTCCGCAACGCGGCAGAAACTGGAGCAGGTCGTGGCCGATGAGCAGCGCTTTCGCGCACAGCTCGCCAGCCGCGAGGCTGATCTGGCTGCGGCAACGGCGCAGCTGGCAAGCCGCCAAGCCGATTTGGCTCGAGCGCGCGCCCGGCTTGGGAGCACACAGGCTGAGCTCGAAGCGCAGAAGCGCCAGCGTGCCGTACTGGACTCACAGGAACTTCTGCTTCGCGCCGACCTGAGTTCAAAGACGGCCGCATTGTCACTAGCGAGGACCAATCTGGGTTACACGCGAATCACGGCGCCGGAAAGCGGGATCGTCAGCGAACGAAAGGTGCGCCCTGGGCAGCTGGTTAGCCCAGGCACTCAGGTGATTTCTCTCGTTCAAAGCGACGTTTGGGTGCAGGCCAACTTCAAAGAAACTCAGGTGCACCGCCTCCGCGCCGGCGACCCGGCAGAGATCCGAGTGGACGCAATTCCCGGGGTGACCTTCCGGGGCAAGGTCGACCAGGTGGCCCCTGCCAGCGGTTCGCAGTTTGCCTTGCTGCCACCGGACAATGCAACTGGCAACTTTACAAAGATCGTGCAGCGGGTACCGGTCAAGATCGTACTTGATTCCGGCCAAGCGTCGGTCGAGCGTTTGCGGCCTGGATTGTCCGTGATCGCCGCCGTTCGCACAAATGGCGCAGGCCAATGACGGAGACTCTCAGGTGACCGCTTCAGAGGCCAAGACCGCGCCGCCTGCCGCGCAATCCACTCGACCTCAAGGGACTACCAACCCTTACGTAGGAGTTTTGGGCGTCTTTCTGGGCGCGGGAGTCGCCACGCTGAACTCTCGCTTGCTGAGCGTCGGGCTGCCAGACCTGCGAGGCGCGCTCGGATTTGGGTTCGACGAGGCCTCGTGGCTTCCAACCGCGCTTAACATGGCGATGATGTTCAGTGGGGTCTTCGTCGTCTTCCTGAGCAGCTTGTTCGGCCCGCGCAGGATTCTGCTGCCAGCGGCCGCAGTCTTTACGGTCACGTCCGCCCTGCTACCCTTTGCGTCGAGTTATTGGGGGATGCTGGCATCGTTGGTGATTGCGGGCCTCTCATCAGGCACTTTCTACTCGCTGACGATGACCTTTGTGTTGACCACTCTTCCGAAGCGGCTGATCATCTTCGGGATTGCCGCCTATGCCTCGGACATCGTTTTCGTGAGTAACATTGCCTCGGCAATTGAGGGATGGTACATCGAGAACCTCTCCTGGCACTGGATCTTCTGGACTGCAGCGCTCATCACGCCGTTGATGATGCTCTGCGTCTACTTCGGAATTCCGAAGCGGGCACCTGCCGGTCCGAGGCCAAGTTGGCGGGGCTTCGCTTACTTCAGCCTCGGCATCAGCCTGCTTTACGGCGCCCTGGATCAGGGAGAACGCCTGGACTGGCTGAACTCCGGCATCGTTGTCGCGATGCTCGTCGCGGGAATCTTTCTTTTAGCAGCGGCATGGGTGAGACGGATCTTGCAGCCGAATCCCACGTTGGATCTTTCCTTCCTCAACAGCCGGAACATCATCGTCCTTGCCTTGTCGGTCTTCGCTTTTAAATTCGTTCACTTGGCTACGATTATTCTCGTTCCCGGATTCCTGACCAATGTCCAGCAGTACCGCTCGCTGGAGACCGGCCGTGCCCTAGCCTGGGCCGCCGTTCCGATGTTCGCGGTCGTGTGGCTGGTTGCCATCATTGTGATCTACACGCAATCACGGCTGATTTTGGCGCTGGGGCTCACGACGGTCGCGGTTGGTTGTTGGATCTTTGCGCACCTCGATACTTCCTGGGCGGGAAACAATTTCGAGATCGTGGAACTTCTACTTGCATGCGGGTTTGCATGCTCGTTCATCGGCCTGATAGGCTGTCTGGTTTTGCAAGGCCTCGAGGCGGGTGCTTTAACAAGCGCCACCAATGCCGCTACCTATTCGGGATTCGTTCACTTCATTCGTCTATTCGGCGGCCAGGTCGGCGTAGCTGTTATGACCCACTTCATCGCGGTGCGGGAGAAGTTTCATTCCAACCTGCTGGGGCTCCATGTGGAAGCGGGCAGTTGGCTCAGCGATGAACGACTGCGAATGCTGACTGCCGGAATGCTGCCGGCGTCCACGGGGCCAGACGAAGCCCAGTACCGCGCGGTCGGGATTCTGAGTCAACAAGTGCGAGCACAGGCTTACACGATGGCGACAGCTGACGGATTCATTCTGATCGGGTGGATGGTGGTTGCTTATCTCTTGCTGATGCTGTTTCTACGGCCCGGCAAGCTGACATACAAGGACTTGAGGAACATGAAATGAATCGGGCAAATCTGTTTCGTGCCCTGGCAATCGCGGGGCTAACCATGCCGTTAGCGGCACCTCAATTTGCCGCTGAAGTGCGGCATCTCACGCTGACCGAGGCCGTACAATTGGCGATTAGCCAAAACCGCGCGCTAAAGATTGCGCGGCTGAAGGTGGTGGAGAACCAGCAGAAGAAAGCAGGCGAGCACTCAGCGTATTTCCCGTCGATTACGAACCAATCGAACGCGCTGCATATCACTGAGCTGCAAAATATCCAGATTCCGGGCGGGGCATTTGGGGTGGTGGGAGGAACGCTGATTCCGGCTCAAGCCGTGGCTCTCAACCAAGGAAACAATACGCTTGTGTCGAGCGGGACAATGATTTCCCAGCCGCTGACGCAGTTAATCCGAATTCATGCAGCCAATCAGATCGCGGCCGCCGAACTTGCCGTTACACGCGACGACTTGAAGGGCGCCGAGAACCAAGTCGCCCTTCAGGTGCATTCCCTTTACTTCGGAATACTCATCACCGCGCTTCAGAAAAAGGCCGCCGAGCAAGAGAGCACATACGCTTCTGAACACCTTCGTGAAAGCGAAGAAGACGTTCGCAATGGCAGTGCCCTCAAGGTAGCGTCGATACAAGGCCGCGCCGGAGTACTGGAGAGTCAGCAGTCGGAACTGACGGCTGACATTCAACTGAATGACTTGACCACGGAGCTGAACGATCTGTTGGGACTTCCGCTTGATACACAGCTCGAACTGGATCCCGCCGTGCCGGCCAGCTTCGAGCAGCGGCCGCGTGAAGAATACGTGCAAACCGCGTGGGCGCAGAATCCGGAGATACTAGCCGCGGAGGAGGTTGTCCAGAAGGCTCGGGCAGGCGTGACCTCCGCAAAATCCGCCTACCTCCCCGACGTCACCGCCTACGCACGCCACAGCTATCAGGACGGCGTTCCATTCCTGGTGCGGAACTTCGGAACGTTCGGCGTCAATCTTACCTGGGACGTGTTCGACTTCGGCAAGCGTCGAGCGGGGGTGCGCGAACACGAAGCGCAGCTGGCACAAGCGGAACAGAATCTAAGCCGCCTAAAAGAAGAGGCAGCCGTCGTAATCGAGAAAAGTTACAACAAGGTAGAACGGACAAAACATTTGGTCGAGGTAGCGAACCAGGTGGTAAAGCTGCGGCAGGAGAGCGAGCGATTGGCGGAGAACCAATTGGCCCAGGGATTGGTCCTGGTATCTGAAAAGCGGCAAGCCACTGCCGCCAGCTACAAGGCTCAAGCTGACTTACTCCAAGCGAACCTGGGATATCTGCTGGCCCGGGCCGAACTCGAACAAGCGGTGGGGCGCACTCCCGGACTCTGAGAGTCAGAGTGTCTTGCCAACCAGAACGATAGAAGCGGAGCCTCTGAGTGGTTCTCTTGACATGTGAACCGTGAACTTGGCTACGCGTCAGGCAGCCTTCCGGGAAGTGGTTACGCGCGATGCAAGGTGCGGCGCTAGCTTTTTCTTGGCATTAAACACGCGCCACTGCACCGTCCCGATCGGCTCAGCCTGGGCAGCTGCGATTTCGTGATATTCCCACTGCTCGATGAAACGCAGTGTCAGAGCTTCACTCTCGCGCGAATCGAGGAAAGCCATCCAATGCAGGAACTCAAACGCCGGGGTTCCGGCGTGCTTGTTGCTGGCAGCGACCAGGCGATCACTGACTTCCGACAGGTCCACCGTTTCCACCTCTCGTGTCTGCTTGCCGTACTGGCGGCAGAGGGCGTTACGGGCAATTTTGAAGAGCCATGCACGAAACAGCATGCGATCGCGAATCTGCGCAGCTTTGCGATAGACGGTAAACATCACTTCCTGTGCCAGGTCCTCGGCCAAGGTCAGTTCGCAATTGCGCGCCCGGAAGAACGCGACGAGCTGCGGTGTAAAGGTGTTGAACAGGTCAGAAAACGAATCTTCGGTCGGGGCCTCCAGAAACTTTTCCGTCACCGCAGCCTCGTGGCGGAGTCTTTCGTTTGCGATGGGCAGGTTGTTCATTAGAGATCAGCCCCTCTCTGGCTGCAACTCCAATAAAGGCAATCGCGCCGCCAATCGTCATTGAGACTCGTCTCAATGTTTCTTTAGGTTTAGCGAACCTTACCTCCGGCTGCCTATCTCGTTAGGCTCGTCAATTGATGAGTTCTCGTCATTAGGCCCCGAGGCGAGGCGGAAAGTCGGGAAGGGTTCAAAGAAACGACAGACCGGCTGGGCCACGTCCGAGGGGGCTAGTGATCGGATAGCGATTATTTATCTGTTCGCCGACACATTCGGTCGTGCCCAAAGAGCAATCAGTTTGTCCGCCTCTCGGTGGTGAGCAAGGTGTGTTTTCGCTGAAACTTCCGTTCCAAGTCCGGCCAGAACTCCTTAAGGACATTGGCCGCCATGTCGACTCCGAGTTGAACGCCGAGCTTTCCAACTGCGTCGGCCGCCGTCCGGTTGTTCACATAGTAGGCAGTTGAGATTGCTACTGCGGCAGAGTTGCCAAATATCTCCGAGTAGTTAAATTGCATTCGGCCTGAATCGGAATGGGTCCAGA
>JBAUOG010000606.1:0-1725 GCA_049579625.1 Bryobacteraceae bacterium | reverse complement strand
GTATACCGGCTCGTGTGGATCATTTCCGGATGCCCTGCTTATCCGGTCCAATCGCGGTGAGTAACTAAAGTCGAATCTACGGACCAAGGCGCGTGCACAGATCGGACCGTATAAGAGGAAATTAACTGGCCAAACTGCTTGAGTTTAAATCGCTTGCGCTGAAACTTGGTGCAAGTAGATTCAGACCAGTTACTTTCTGCCATCCAAGAGTTGGATCTGGTAGGATCATCGAAAGCTAGAGCTTGAGTGCTAACTAAGCAATTGTGCGACCGATGCCCAGGATCACAACTCTCCTCCAACTCATCCTGATCGCCTCGGCGGCTGGCTCGCCCGTTTGCGCCGCGGACGGCGCATTTTACGCGCCGCAGTGGAGCGGCAAGATCACCTTGCGGGGCTTGTCCCAGCAGGCCTACCGCGTTACCGACTACGTGGAGGGCAATGATTTAGGAACGGTGCGCGGCCGCGCCGCCACACTGGATGTGCAATTCGAGAAGTATTTGTTGCTCGAGGCAAAGCCGGAGTAGACGCCATGAACAGACGGGCATTTTTGCAGACTGGCACGGCGGGCGTGGTAACGGGCCTCGTTCCTGTTGCACGCGCTGACGTCCCGGAACACAACTGGGACAAATACGATTGGGGATCTGGTCCCGAGGTGAAGGACCGGTTGTATCAGGGGCCCTTTCCGCAGTACACCTCCGCGGCCGTCGTGCCCGACAGCGACGTGGTGATGGTGACCACGCCTTCGAAAGATATTGTTCCCAATTACGGCGTCGGACTGGTGGTTTACGTGTCCGGCGACACCGGTCCTCCGCGCATTCCCGGAGAGACACTCGAAAAATCGATCGAGGATCTAGTGAAGATCCCGTTCACCCAGAAGATATATATCAGGCCGAACTGGCGAGAGGTGCAGAAGAAGCCTGGCAGGCTGGATTTCCCGGATTGGTGGCAGATCACTTTCGACCTCGCCAAGCGCCATAACAAGCGGGTCGGATTCCGCATCATGCTGGAGAATCCCGATTTTCCGGAGCCGGGCATGCCCGAGTTCCTCATGGAGAAGGTTCCCTACATAAAGCTCAAAGGCGAGTGGAAAGGAAACCCGTCGCAAACCCGCTACAAGAAAGAGCATCAGATGCCCCGCTATGAGCACCCGGCTTATCAAGCGGCGTTTCGTGAACTGAACGCCCTACTCGCCGCGGAACTCAACGGCAATCCGCAGATCGAGTACATGGACACGATGATGTACGGATTCTGGGGCGAGGGGCACACCTGGCCCTTCGAGGGCAACACCTTCCCCAGCAACGTAGTGGCCGGGCAGACCTGGATGAAGATGCTGGAGACCCAGTTGGAATTCTGGACGAAGACGCCCCTGGTCACCAATACACAACCGGACTTCAGCCTGGTAGGCAATTCGGATCTGCTGGACCGAACCATCCGCACGCACAACTGGATTCGGACGGATACGATCTTTATCGAAAACACCCAGATAGAGGCGCTGAGCAACCGGCCGGCTTGGACCGCGGCGGTTTGCGAAGTCGGCATGACCACGGGCGACCCGCAGCGCCTCCAGATCGACGAGGGCATTACCTACAACGAGAAGATTACGTCTCACGTCCTTGACGTCGGCGCGAACTACTGGTCCGTGTGGAACTGGCACAATGAAGCAGCCAAGAACGTTCTCAGCTATTACGAGAAGTATCCGGAACCCGTCGATTATATTGCGCGCCA
>JBAUOG010000605.1:0-1698 GCA_049579625.1 Bryobacteraceae bacterium | reverse complement strand
TTACAGAGCAGGGCGAGAAACGAAATCAAACTTGAAGATCAACGAAATCTCTTCGGCTTCCTCCACGGTTTTGCCCGCCGCAGAACGTAGGGAGGCCGAGCGAAGCGAGGACTCCCGTAGTGGGGCGGTGGGCAAAACCGTGCAGCCCGAGCCGCCCGCCCCGACGCGTCCGGACCCGGAAGTTGTCCCCATTGCCAAACGTCGAGCCTTCAGCGCCGAGTACAAACTGGCCATCTTAGCCGAGGCTGATGCCGCCGCGGCCCACCCCGGCGGCATCGGGGCCTTGCTGCGCCGCGAAGGCCTCTACTCCTCCCACCTGGTCACATGGCGGCGTGAGCGACAAACCGGCATGCTCAAGGGCTTGACCCCGCGCAAACGCGGCCCCAAGTCCAAACGCAATCCGCGGGATGAGGAGATGCAGAAACTGCGTCGGGAGAACCAGCGCCTCACCGAGGAACTGCGCAAGGCCGCCATCGTCATTGATGTTCAAAAAAAAGTGGGTGCTCTGTTGGGGTGGCCCCTGCCGCAGGCGGACTCCGAGGAGAAACCTTGATGGACGCCGTCACTCATCTGGCCCCCACAGTAGGCGTGCTGGCCGCCTGCGATGTCCTCGGGGTGGCCCGTGCTTCCTTCTATCGCCAACGTCCCATGTTCGGTCCGCCATCATCGTCGGCGCCGGAGTCGGCCTTGTCCGCGGAGCGGCCGGCGCCGGCTCGATCCCTCAGTGCCGTCGAGCGCGCCGGCGTGCTGAACGTGCTCCATGCAGAGCGCTTCCAGGACCGCTCCCCCGCGGCTATCCAAGCGACCTTGTTGGATGAAGGCCAGTACCTCTGCTCCATCCGCACCATGTACCGCATCCTGGAACAGGAGGGCGAGTGCCGCGAACGGCGTGATCAGCTCGTTCACCCGCCCTACCATAGACCGGAACTGCTGGCCACGGCACCCAACCAACTCTGGAGTTGGGACATCACTAAGCTGCTGGGGCCGGCCAAGTGGACCTACTTTTATCTCTACGTCATCCTGGACGTCTTCAGCCGCTACGTCGCGGGCTGGATGGTGGCGCCCCGGGAAGGCGCGGAACTAGCCAAGCAGTTCATCGAAGAAACCATCGGCAAACACCAGGTTCCCTCCGGGCAACTCACCATCCATGCCGACCGCGGCAAGGTCATGACTTCCAAGCCGGTCGCTTTTCTGATGGCCGATCTGGGCGTCACCAAGACGCATAGCCGGCCTTACGTTTCCGACGACAACCCGTATTCGGAAAGCCACTTTCGCACCCTGAAGTATCGCCCGGATTTCCCGGATCGTTTCGGCTGCATCCAGGACAGCCGCGCCTTTTGCCAGCAGTTCTTCCACTGGTACAACCAAGAGCACCGTCACTCCGGGATCGGCTTGCTCACCCCTGCGATGGTTCACTTCGGAGAGGCCAAGACGGTACTGGCTCGCCGCCAGGTGGCGCTCGATGCGGCCTATCAGGCTCACCCGGACCGCTTCGTTCGGCGACCGCCCAAACCGTTGCCGCTACCCGAGGCTGTTTGGATCAACAGACCCCTTCCCAACGAAAAGACAAAGGAAGAAAGTCAGTAAATTCCCATGCCGGGTGTCTCAAAATGCTTGACGCGCGCCGACCAGCACCACCGTACCTTGTAGCCCATATCACGCAGACAGACTTAGCCCACGCCGCCGCTAGTGTTCGGG
>JBAUOG010000604.1:0-3926 GCA_049579625.1 Bryobacteraceae bacterium | reverse complement strand
CCCGGGTACGCTCAGATCGGCGACCATGGTGGCCGTTCGGTCCGAGTACGAAGTGCTGGCGGCCGATTTGGCTGCGACCAGCTTGGCTAAGCCGAAGTCGAGTATCTTCGCTTCTTTCCGTGCTGTGATGAAGATATTCGCCGGCTTGATGTCGCGGTGCACGATACCGAGGGTGTGAGCGGCGTCAAGGGCATCCGTAACTTGGATGGCCCAAGTCAGGATCGAGTCGACGGGGACCGGCTTTTCGCCAATGCAGCGCTTCAGCGTCGAACCCTCCAGCAGCTCCATGACAAGGAACGGAACACCCTCGTGTTCGCCGACGTCGTAAATGGTGCAGATGTTGGGATGATTGATGGAGGCTGCTGCACGGGCCTCGCGTTCGAACCGTTCCACCGACACACGGTCGCGGGTCACGTCTTCCGGCAGAAATTTCAGCGCTACTTCGCGGTGGAGCTTGAGGTCTTCGGCACGGTACACCACGCCCATGCCACCCTCGCCGAGTTTCTCGAGGATGCGGTAGTGGGAGATGGTCTCGCCAAGCATGAGCCGGTATCTGAAACTTGAACTCCTTCAGGCTACAGCATGGGCGGGCGGTGTTGGAACGCGTGACGTCCCGGCGAGGGCGCCTACCCTACAGCCCTGCGTTCCATGGCCCTCTTTTAGAACGGAAATTGCGTCAACGCCTCGGTATTGCGTCCCTAAGCGCAGCTACACCTGTCGCAAGCGGCAGCTGTCGCTGCGGGCAATCGGACGCCGCTGCCAGCAAAACATCAGCCCGACGTCGTTGCCTACTGTGACAAATGACCTAGTTTCTCAGTACTGTCGCAAGCGACAGGTGCTTATCTAACATGACCGGGGCAGAATTGGTCTCAGGCATGCAGTTGTTTGTGGTTCAAGAATTACACGAGGATTGAAAGCAGTAGCGAAATGTCACAGACTATGAGCTCCAAAGACGGAAAACGCGATTTACAGTATCAACTGACTCTGATCGGGTACTTGTTCGCCGGCCCGACGGTGCTGTCCGTATATGTGTTCGCCCTCTGGTGTCTCATCGCGGAGATTGGCTTAACAAATTCCTTTCCCTGGTCCGCAGGGCCGCTCTCCAATTGGATGATCTGGCTGGTTCTGGCGCTAATATCGAACTTAGTTGCCTCGAACTTCAAACGAACGAATCCAGTTGCGTCATCGGAAAAACTACCCTTAAACTCGAGCGTCGCCGTTATGGCGGACACAAAACAGCGGCGCCTCATCCCCTTCGATTGGCCGAGGCCTTCGTCGTGGTCTCGCCGCCAAAGGCACTTCTGAATGCCTGTTCAAGGCGTTTACCAGCCTGCACGTTGTCGGCGTGTGAGCGGTTCGCTCGACCCAACTAAAGCTGCCAGGCCAGCGGCACGGCGCGGTAAGACGAGGTAGTGATGTGAGTTTTTACATCCATGATGGGTCGACATCGTTTCGATTTGAGATTGAAGGCAGTCTCGCAGGAGATGCGGCTTGGCAAGTCGATCAGGCCTGGCGCACTGCCTCGTCGGTAATCGGGAGTCGTGCTCTGATTGTCGTGGTTGGCAACCTCACGAGCATCGACTCTTTTGGGCGAGAGTTGCTCCTCCGGTTCCACGGGGCCGGGGCGCAGCTCGTGGCAAAGTCTCCCATGGCAAAAGCGCTGGTGTCTTCAATTGCAGGTCAACCTTCGCCACCCGCAGCCGCAACGGGCCAGGTTAGCCGGAGCTGGCTGCGGGCGCGAGCCCTTCCATTGGTTTTGCTCACTGTCTTCTTCCTTCCCGAGGCTACAAACGGGGCAAGCCTTGAACAAACCACATCGGACATATGGGAGGACTATCTCCACTCTGCCCGCGCGCGGTTGGTGGGGAGCGCGTACCCTGGGAATGCTTTCCTGTGGGTGGATGCGGATCCGACACGGCTTGCGAGAGTTCGGGCAGGCGAGATCATCGTTGCGCCAGTCGGCCTGCAGAGCCCCACAAGAATTCAGTCTGGACTCATTCACGATTGGCGGGGGGCTACCTTCATTACGAACGCCACGCTCAAGCAGAGCCTTTTGGTCGTGCGCGATTACGCAAAATTCAAGGACTTTTACCGGCCGACGGTAGTCGACTCGCGAGTCATTGCCACCAGCCAAAACAAAGACCGGTTTTCGCTGCGGCTAATGGATGCGTTGTTGCCGCGTACTGCGCTCGATATCGATTTCGAATCCGACTATTTTCACCTGGACGATCGACGCGCCTATGGTATCTCCCAGGCAACGCGAATCCAGGAAATTGACGGGTATGGCACGGCCTGCCAGCGAACCTTGAATGAAGGCGAGGGTTATGGCATCGTTTGGCGGCTATTCACCTTCACGCGATTCGTCGAACGCGACGGCGGTGTCTATATCGAGATTGAGGCAATCGGCTTGAGCCGCGACATTCCGGCTTCGCTTCGGTGGATCGTCGAACCAATCGTACACCGAGTATCCCAAGCGTCACTTACAGCATCCCTTCGAGAGATGGCCTCCGCCATTCATTCTAGAGAGCTTGACTAAAGTGAATCAACACTTCCGTGCTTCCGGGTTGATCCATCTGGTGGAGAATCGTCTTGGTATTGGCGAATCGGCGACTTGGCATTTCGAAGCATCAGTAGGGCTTAATACCTGCAGGCTGTTGCTCCGAGCCTTCATCGAGAGCAAACGATTCGGGCGCGGGAAAGGCCCGGGGTCTTGACAATGTGGGGGATTCAAACATGCGTCTGTTCCGAGCGTTACTGGTTGCAACGCTGCTCTTCAATGCCATTCCACGCCTTGCCGAGGCACGGGTTGGTGCGAAATCGTTACAGGCATTGTTTTCAGCTGGTGAGTGCGAAGTGATCCCCGAGCTCGTAGGAGCCTGGTCCGGTCCCGGCGTTACTTATTCCGTCGGGGAAACCCACCATAACAAATACTGGATGATAGATCGTGACGCCGACGTCAAGACAGGCCACAAGCTAGTTCTTGAGATATGCGCGGCGCATATTAACGGCCAGTTATTCTACGATGCAACCTTCCAGATACTCGGAACGGATGACGAGCCGACTCTCCCACCCGAATTTGTGGTGGGCAGCAGCATTTTTGCTGTCGATGTGGTCGCCGGGTTCTGGGTGCCGATGCACATTATCGGAAGACTAGAGATTGAGAAAGATGCACTGCATTTTCGGAACCTTGATGACAAACGATTACAAATCGCCCTGAAGTCAGGACGCATCACCGTGCCGAGCGCCCAGGATGACTCCGGCGAGTATTTCCTCACAGCAAACAGCAAGCAACTGAAGGCACTGATGACGTCGCTGTCATCTAATCCAAAAGCGTTTTCAAACCAGCAAGACCTGAGCCGTGTTCCCAAACCAATGCCAAATTGAGCGGCTAAACTCAGCCATGATTTGTCGGCTTGTCTCCTTCTCCCTCGGCTCATGCGCCGGCATGTACCGTTTCACGGTCTCGATGGGGCTCGCTCCTGAGCAGCATCGCGACCACCATGGCCACCAGCGAAGCCCCATGCGCAGCCGTGGCAAAGAACCCAAGGCTTGACTTGAGCACCCCCGACATTTCGGAGATGCCACGAAATATCGGACGCGAGTCTTGACTACCGGGATTGCAGTCGCCCGCAACTGGTTGCTTTTCTTGCGCGTTGGGAGAATTCAGTGTCTCTTCAAATGTGGTGATCCGCTTGCATAAACAGTAAACAGGAACAGGCTCAGTCGAATGGCAAATGCACTGCCCACGAGACCCGTGCCTGGTTGGATTCAACAGCAACGGATTGATGAGGTTGGTTAATGAGCAAGAGATCGAATGCCCACGGTGAGCATACATCGAAAGCCGAAGACGAGCATAAATCGGAAGCGAACGCAGGGCCGGAGTTGCAGGCCGACGGTAAGCCGAAACTGAAGAACAAGGATTACAT
>JBAUOG010000603.1:0-2105 GCA_049579625.1 Bryobacteraceae bacterium | reverse complement strand
CTATCGGCGACTTCGTGCACACCATCACCTTCGACAACGGAAAGGAATTCGCCGCGCATCAGGACATCGCCCATGCACTGAAAACCAAAATCTTCTTCGCCACGCCGTATCACGCATGGGAGCGCGGCTTAAATGAAAACACAAACGGCCTGATCCGTGACTTCTTCCCAAAGGGAACAGACTTCTCTAGGATCTCAAGCGCCGAGGTTGCCAAGGTCGAACGTTTGCTCAACGCGAGACCTCGAAAATCCCTCGGCTTCCGTTCACCCCAAGAGGTTTTCCACTCCCTCGCTTACTCTTAAATTTCTATGCGCTGGGAAGTTGAATCCGCGAAAGCAATGATCTGTGGCCTGCACCCGGTTCGGTTGACACCCGCCTAAGCGAATCCCGCCTTCATCTCGAACTCCACAGGACTTAGATATCCGAGCGTCGAGTGCCGACGCTTCGGATTATAGAAGCATTCGATGTAGTCGAACACATCAGCCTTGGCTTGGTCGCGCGTCCGATACGTCTTGCGTGCTGTGCGCTCGGTCTTCAGCGAGGAGAAGAAGCTCTCCATCGCCGCATTGTCCCAGACATTGCCTGAACGGCTCATCGAGCAGATGACGCCATGATCGGCCATCAGCTTCTGGAACTGTTCGCTGGTGTACTGGCTACCGCGATCGGAGTGATGCAGTAGCGCATCGGGCTTGCCTCGTCGCCAGATCGCCATCACCAGGGCATCGGTGACGAACTGGGCCGTCATCTCAGCACTCATCGACCAGCCGACCGCACGTCGGGAGAACAGGTCAATGACTGCCGCCACATAGAGCCAACCTTCCGCTGTCCACACATAGGTGAAGTCGGCGATCCATTTGCGGTTGGGAGCGGGCGCTTCGAAGCTGCGGTTGAGCACGTTGGCAGCGACGGCGGCGACCTGCCGCTCACCCAGATCGGGCGGCAGTCGACGCCGTCGCGGACGGGCTTTGAGGGCCTGTAATCGCATCAATCGCTCGATCCGATGCAGACCGCACGACACACCCTCCGCAAGCATGTCGTGCCACACCCGCCTGGCGCCGTAGGTTCGATCGCTGGCGAGGAAGCTCGCACGAACCTTGGCACCGAGCTCTTCATCGCTCCGGCTGCGTTGACTGGGCGGTCGCCTCAGCCAGGCATAGAAGCCACCCCGCGAGACACCGAGCGCCTCGCACAACCATCCCGCCGGCCAGATCCCCCGGTGCTTCGCAATGAATCCGAACTTCACGTCGATTCCTTCGCGAAGTAGGCCGCGGCTTTTTTTAGGATGTCTCGTTCGGCCTTCAGCCTGACCACCTCGCGCTTGAGCTGCGCGATCTCCAACTGTTCGGGCTTCATCTGACCTTTGCCGGGAAACGCATGCTGCGGATCATCCGCAAGCGCCTTCACCCAACCGCGCAGCTGTGACTGATGCACACCCAGGTCTTGCGAGGCTTGCGCATACGAGACGCCCCGCTCTTTGATCAGCCGCACAGCCTCAAGCTTGAACTCGCGTGTAAACTTCCGCCTCTCCATGGTCCACCTCCGGTTCCATCAAAACACCTAACTCGGTGTCTGCGGAACCGGGTGCAGGCCAGGGATCGACAACTGCCGGAGACATCAAATGAACGAGTATCTTCCTTTCCTTTGGCGCAAGTACTATCGAAACGAAGCGACCTCGTCCAAAAAAGTGCTGGAGGTCGCGCCCGAACAGGCTCGCCAGTATTTGATCAGCGTCGCAATCTCTAACGGTAAGCGTTGGCGAAGCTATGACGAAGCAACATCGACGAGATAGATTGCCAACATCCGGTAAGCCCGGTTCAGGATTCAAACTGGCGATCCTGGTCCCTCCACCGACCATGGGAGAGCTCATTCAGCTTGTGCTGCATTAACGCAAGCGCTCGTCCAACGCATGGATCTTTCAATCCCTTAAGCCAGCCGACAGGCGCCTCTCGTACGTTCTCTACTTTCTTTTGCCCGCATCTCTACTCTTCGGCTCCGCGCTCATCGCCATGGCTGTCGACGGCACAATGTGGCTACAGCTCGCGCATGAAATCCTCATCGCTTGGTAATTACAACCTCGAGGTATCCGCTGGGAACAACCATGGTCT
>JBAUOG010000602.1:0-1697 GCA_049579625.1 Bryobacteraceae bacterium | reverse complement strand
TGCTTCACCATCTTGCTCCGAGTGCCTGTCGTTTCCAGGGGCATGGCTGTGCTGATATCCGCCAATTGCCCCACGTTCCCAAACCGTTCATTGGCCCCTCGCATCGCCAGAAGAAGCTTGAACTTGGCCATTCCGTAGTCCACCTTCTCCCCGCGCTCCAACCCCTCACAGGCATAGGATTGCCGCGAAAAGTACGACAGGGCATTCTCGGTGTCTTTCTTAACCAGCCAAGTGTTCAGCATGTCGAACACCGCGTCCGCAGGCTTCATGCCGGCTCTTGCCGCCGGTTCTGCCGCCACTTTTCCCGTTTCCGCAACCCCGCCGCTCCGACCGTCGCCCCCTAGCGGAAGTGAAAGCAGGCTCCGCCACCATGGGTTCAGTCCCTGCCAGCGGTTGTTGTGTATCTCGTCGTTCTGCCCCGCTCGTACATCGGAGTTCGCAACCGAAAGATGACCGTTCACCAGTCCCTTTGGGAAGCCGCTCGCCTTGTAATCAACGTCAACGTCGGCCCGCGTCTCGTCCTGCGTCGCTGAAACCTGGATCGAGGGTACTGCCGGCTTGCTGCGATAACAGATGGGGTATCCCTTGTGGTAGGTCGTGTTGTCCTGCATTCGCTGAAACTCCTGGCTCTTTTCCAGTATGCCCATCGCACCCGGTTTCAGCTGGACGTAGATTCGGAACTGCTCGTCACCCCTGGTGCCCGGCAGTTCGCCGTGAACGGTATCCAGCTTGTCGACGATCTGAATTGCCGATCCCAGGTTCCGACCCGACTTGTCGGTCAATTGCGTCGAAAGCAGTGCGTGGGTCACCGCGTTGAACGTGGTCTTCGTTGACACCGGCAGATTGTCGTACGCCTCCGCCGGATCCACCTGTTTCTGCATGGTCGCGCTGAAGCGCTTGATCCAATCGTCGACCAGCGCTTTCTGCTCCGGCTTCAGCGAAGCATAATTCGCTGAAAAGTCGCCGGCGGCGGCATTTCCTGTGTTCTGCCCGTACATCGCGCCCAAGAATGTCACCACGGCGCAGACTACTGTCGCAACTTGCCGAATCATTACGAACCTCCGGCCTATTCGATGTTCCGTCCCGATGCAAGCCTATCACCGTCAGAGCCGCTCGCAGGACGTCAACGCCGCAGCCAAGCGGGCTAGAATTGTTGCCGCAACCTGAACCAGTGAGTTGAGAGATCAACCTACCGGAACAGCCCACTACCTTGACATCGCCACCACCTACCCGGCGGTGCCAGAACTAAGCATGCTCCGGAATTACGAGCAATCGCTCCGCGACCCTCGCGCCTCGGTAGGCTTCGCGAAAGGTTGGGACTGACAGCAATCCCGTCCTGAGGCCCAGCAAGCTGTCAGCGTCTAGTTCCTTCTCCTCCCCAGCTTGCCGGTCGCCTTCGTTCCGCTCACCTTACCGGCTATCGCCTGCTTGGCTGCATTACCTGCAATCGCTTTCACGTCCGGCACGAACTTCGGATCGGAAGTGGTCCCTTCGATCGAGAAAGCCACGCCGCCACCTTGTCCGACGCCACCCGCTCTCTGGAGAACGCCGGGCCCCGCCCCGCCATTGAGGTTGGCGTTCATTTGGAAGCTGATTGCTCCTGATGAACTGATGGTACCGGCGCCGGTCACAACCCCGAGCGAAGGAATGGTCACGTTGATGGCGTTTGCCTGCGTACTTTCGGGAGCCACGCGCAC
>JBAUOG010000601.1:0-5465 GCA_049579625.1 Bryobacteraceae bacterium | reverse complement strand
GCCCCCTGATGATTTTGATGCCAAATGTCTTGAAATACTCGGGTGTAACGGATTGAAACGGAGCGCCGTCGCGCTGGGCGGCATCCTTCACAGGTTGGCCGGCGATCGAAAAAGGCATTCCGTCGCTGGTACCAAGCAGTGGTGTTCCGGTCACAACAGCCGCCGCGGAAACGCCCGGTGTGGCATGGATTTGTTCTAAAATCAGCCGGTAATACGCGTCGATCTGGCTCGGGTCTTTGAAACGACGGTCCGGCTGTTGGAGATCGAACACCAACACGCGATCGGTATTCACGCCGAGATCGACCCGCGTCAGATTCCAAAAGCTGTGCAGCGCCAAGCCTGCCCCCGACAATAAGCTCAAGGCGAGCGCGAACTCGCCGACGATGAGAAGTCGCCGGACTCGATGTCTAGAAGCGCTAGTTCCCGACCGGCCACCTTCCTTCAGCGCATCCCCAGGATCTACCCGCGACGCATACCAAGCCGGCGCGCATCCGAACAGCAGTCCCGAAATCATCGTCGCCGCCAATGTCACCCATAGAACGTGCGGGTCCAATTCGAGGGCTGCCTCCGAGGGAAGCATCCCTTGTGGCATAACGGTAACCAACGCGCGGAGCAGTACCGAACCGAGAGCCACTCCGAGCGCGCCCCCTCCCAGTGCCAACACAATGCTCTCGATCAGAAACTGCACAAAGATTTGTTGCCGCGAGGCACCCACCGAGCATCGGACGGCGATCTCTCTCTGCCGGACGGTCCCCTTTGCGAGCAGTAGATTCGCTACATTTACACAGGCAATCAGCAGCACAAACGCCACTGCGCCTAACAACATCCACAGCGTCTGAATCCGCTCCTTCGGAACGAAGTCGTTTTGCAGCGGTTCCACCGTCGCGCCCCATCCCTTGTTGCTGGTTGGATGTTCGACAGCGATTTGTGCGGTTACGGCGTTCATATCCGCTTGAGCCTGTTGAATGCTAACTCCCGGCTTGAGCCGCCCCATGGCCAACAGCCAGTGGTAATCATGATTGATTTGTTCGGGCCGAAATGCCAGCGGCGCCATAAGCTGCGCTTCGTAGCGATCAGCCACGCCCGGCGCCAGGACACCCACCACTGTGTAATGAGCTCCGTTGATTCGCAACTGCTTTCCAACGACATTCGGGTCCGCGCCGAGCCGAGTCCATAGTTTGTGCGTAAGAATCACGACGAGGTCCCGGCCTGGAACGCCTTCTTCCGGAACGAAGTCCCTCCCCGACTGGAAACGCTGTCCCATCATGTTGAAAAAGCCCGGTGTCGCAAGCCGGCCATTCACCTGCTCCGGAGCGTCTTTCGTGCCCAAGTTGAAGTTTCCACCCGTCCATGCGCACAGGCTTTGGAACGATCGGCTTCGCTGCTGCCAATCGAGGAAATCGCCGGCTGACATGACGTTTCTATCGTTCTGAATCTTCGACCAAACCATCACCAACTGCTCAGGATGCGGAAAGGGGAGCGGAGCCAGGAGCGTCGCGTACACAACCGTGTAAATGGCGGTCGTTACGCCGATTCCCAGCGCCAATGTGGTCATGACCGCAATCGTCAGGCTCAGGTTCTTGCGCAACATGCGCAGGCTATAGTGCAGGTTCTGGGTTATGTTTTGCAAGCGTGTTGTCCCTTCCACCGAAACTCTGGGTGGAGCAAGTTTCGAACCAAACGAAAATCACCGTTTTCGGCTGACATAGATGCGATTCACTCGGCGCAGACTGTCCGGAAATGAGATTGAGACAACGCGGATGAACGATACAGAACGTGCCGAACTGCGTGAGCCGGGAAACAATTGGCACAGTTTCCAAGGCATCGGATGCCGCGGCGAAGCAACTCGCCGGTGAATTTCAAATAGGGCAGTGACAATTGGGTCGTAGCCTTCCGGCGAAAGTCGACTTAGGAGCGAAAACGAATTCCTCCTCGGAAGTCCGGTTGTGACCGGTGATCTCCAAGGATTGGCAAAGGGGATTCCAGACGACAACGCCGTGTATCAGTCCCTATCTCAAAAGGATTGCATCCTACGCGGAGTCTCGGAATAGGCAGATGTGATTTCTTGGGCAACACTGAGGTGAATGACGGAAAGCGATCGCTGGGGCTTGCGGGGTCTGGTGCAAGTCTGCCGCCTTCAACGTACTTTGCATGCAGCCGAGGCCACATAATTGTTTTTAGGCGGCATGGCATGCGACGTTTGTATCGGTTACTTTGTCCGGTCGTGCTCAGTGCGCAGGCTTTTGGGCAAGTCAGGCGAGAAGAGTCTGCAAGCCTTGTACGGCGACACGGTCGGCGGCTCTTACCAGGTTGGACCCGGCATAACAATGACTGCATTCGACGGACCAAAAGACCAGGCCTGCGTGCTCAAGATCTACGGACTGGCAACGGACGAGCAGCTTATGGCCCGTCTTTGATCGTCCGGTGCCGTTGCGACTCAGAGGGTCAGCTTTGCGGACGATGACAGTTTGCCGTGGCTCTTGCCAAGAGGCAAAAGACTATCAAAAGCTGACCATTATTTCGACTTTGATAGCGGGTCAGAATAGTAGCCCTTCGGCGATCGTCATATTCAAGAATAGAATCTGCGACGAGCGCTCAAAGGAAGCGCGTGCTGCAGGGTTTAACGGGATTGAACAGCCGAAGCCGTTCTCAAAGTAGCGGACAGAGGGCACCGGCCCAGCGCGTGATCGGTGATCTGCCACAAAAGGATCGCAAAGCGGATTCCGGACGATATCGCCGTTTAACAGTCCCCATCCTGCATCCCGCTCTTTGCGTTGTGCCAAGTCCGCGTTCAACCACTGCAAGAGACGGGCAAAGAGTCGCTCTAGGTTGGGGAAAGCACCGCACGTCCTGTTCCCCCCTCAGCAGATAGAATCCCGGAACACGTTCAGCTCCGTCTGGGCTCAGGGCGCTACACGGCTATCGCTGTTAACCCGCCGGGTGAATCCCGAAAACGTTTCCCTCTGGGTCTATACCGTCGTACGAACCCCATGGGCGTTGCACGACAGGCACTCCCAGCGATTCCAGGCGCTGGTGCTCCGAAGCAACGTCATCCACCTCGAAGCTCAACTTTACAGGGTTCTTTTCGCGCGGCCGAGGCGGCGACGATATCTCGATCTGATCGGCAAATTCAGAAGGAATGGCATGTAGCGCGAACGTGGTAGCCCCTGCCTCGAACTCCACCCAGTTTTCCAGTCGCGTTTCTTCAATGGGCTTCAGACCTAGAGTGTTCCCATAAAACGCGGCCATGCGATCGATATCCTTTACGTAAATCATTGCTCGGTTGAGACGCATGTTCGAATCGTAGTGGAGTCGTTGGGCAAGGCGCAACGGCTACGAGTTCGGTTTCCCGCGATACTTGCGGATGGAATCGCCACGCATTTCGATGCGGGGGAAACCCGGAACCGCTTCCACGTTTACAGGTTTCCTCTGCCGGCCAATCCGGTGGGCTCAGCCGGATTGGTGACGATATGGCCGTCGCTCTCGAGAGTGGATGTATCCTCAGGTCTGCTGAGCGTTCTCAGATTAAATGTGCGCCTGCTGTCCCCATTTTTTGCGCGCTCGCGTGTCAGACTGTTGTGGTGCGGAGAGGCGAATCTCATTCAAAGGACAGGAAGGAAAATCATGCAGAATAACGCGCCAAATTTCACACCCAAACGTTCCGGTTCAAAACTGGAGCATAAGATAGCTGGTTTCGTAATAATCTTCGCGTGGACGGCGTGCACCATTCCCACTCTCTTCGGTCAGCAAGATGTCCATGCGGCGCTTATATCCGCTGCAAATCGAAAACCGGCGCCCACTTTTCAACTTGTGACTGACTCTGGACGGAAGATACGAACTTCCGACTATCGAGGAAAGGTCGTTTTACTCAACTTTTGGGCTACCGAGTGCGGCGGCTGTGTGCTTGAGATTCCATCGTTTATTGAGGTTGAGAAGGCATACAAGGACGAGGGCTTTTCCGCTATCGGGGTCTCGATGGATATTCTGTATGAAAGCCTGAAGGACGCTAATGAAGCATGGGCCAAGGTTAGGCCGTTTATGGCAAAACGCGGGATTAATTACACGATTGCCATGGGAGACGATGCAATCTCCAAAGCTTACGCATTGAACGCGTTTCCAGCTACATACTTGATCGACAAATCCGGCAGGATAGCGGTCGCTTATTTGGGAGTGGTCGTAAACAATGATAAAGTTGCAAAAAACATCAAAAATATTATATCGGAGCAGTAACGCAACAAGCGGATTATTTAGGAGCCTCCGTGCTTATCCGTCGCAGAAACGGGTTTTGCATCGCTTGATGAATCAGCCCTTTCAGAGTCTACTAATTCAACCGACTAATTCAGCCAGCTTCAGGGACAGTCTGCTATGGAACGAAGCGTTACGCCGGCACGCTGCGCCCTCGATTGCGCCAAGCGGAGGCTCAATTCGGACGATTACTGACGAGATCGCCGTAAACGGTTGAGCGTCCTGCCGGCAACGGCAAGAAGCTTCTCGGGCAGCCGCGCATTCCTGTCATCGCTAGATGGAACGGCAGTTCGCGCCAGGGAGCTCGGAGTCACGGATGGATAGATTTAACGGATCTCCGCCGTGACCGTGCTTGACTCAACAGATCCAGTCCAGTAGTGAATCAATGAGAGGCCTTGCATGTCTAAGTTGCAAGACCGCAACGAAATAGGAACGCCAGTAAATGTTGCTCTTACTGTGTACCGCCCGGCTGGAGCTCCGTGCAAATCCAAAACCGGAACAGAATAGGAGGCTCCTGCCGCAAGTGGAATAATCAACGGGTCCATTCTGCCAGCTACGACGCCACTTGGGTTGCAACCAAAACTGCTTCTTGAGCGGTGTGCTTTTCCGTCTGGGCCCGTGATCAAAAGCTCAATCCTGTCCGGGCAAAGCCATTTGTCGTTGGCCATGATCGTCCCGAGCACCAGGAAGAGTGGCCTTGCATCCTCGTTCTGGAAAGAAGCGAAATACTTCGCCCCGGTAGCGTCGGCGACCAAAGCAAGAATAACTCTAGCACCCTGCCCCAGGTCACCGCGCCCACGGCCCATCTCGGCCTGTGAAGGTTCCGCAAGCAGGTATCCCGTCGCCGCGATAATCGCAAACAAGCATCCAGTGAAGCGCAAGTTGGACCTGTTCCAACGAGATAGAAGATCCATATAGCTGATTGGACCACCGGTTTGAGCCCAAAGTTCCCGCTCATTGCGAGACCAAAGACGAAGCTACGAGCGAATCACGCCACTCGGACATTGGCTCTGAATTCCTCACATCATGCAGTATCGTTGGCCGCAAGTCTCGCTGTGGGAAGCTTCGCCGGATCAGGAACGATATACGGCGATGAACGAAGCCGCGCGAGCGCGACAGACGCTTCGCGTGGCTCAGAACTGGGGCGGGTTTCGTAGCAAATCAGCAACTGCCTGACGGCACTATCCTAGGTGACAAGGAGAGTCCCCGTGACCCATCTA
>JBAUOG010000600.1:0-30665 GCA_049579625.1 Bryobacteraceae bacterium | reverse complement strand
CGTCGCTCATATTCTGCAAGAACGAAGAGGGGCCACACAGATAGAAGTCACTACCTTGTGACACGCCAATTCTCCCTAGCAAAGCTGTGTCAATGTGCCCGGAAGCATCGAAGTCTGCCCCGACTTGGTCGATGGCAGCGGGCCTGCTATACACGATATATCCGCGTCCGCGTGAGAGCTGCTTCAATAAAGAACGGGATTCTTCCGCAAATGGATGGTCGACGCGATTGCGTGCGCCATAGATCCACCAGACCTGTCGTTGCGATCTTTCGGCAGCGAGTGTGTGGAGCATCGACATCACGGGCGTTGCGCCGACTCCCGCGCTCAGCAGAACCACAGGACCCTGGCTGGGACGCAGGGTAAAGCTTCCTCGCGGTGCACTAACATCCAACAGATCGCCTTCTCGCGCACGGTTGCATAGAAATGAACTTCCAATCCCGTTCAATTCGTTTTTGACGCTGATGCGGAAATGGTCGGCTGCCGGCAGATCAGACAGCGAATAGCTGCGAAGAATCGGCGGTTTGCCCGGATCGACGAGCAGCCGCAACACAACAAATTGACCCGCCTGGAAGAGAGGAAGAGGCTGCCCATCGATTGGCGACAGAATGAAGGAAGTTACGTTATCGCTTTCCTTATTCATGTCCGCGACTCGCATCTGTCGAAAGCCGGGCCATGCCGGCGCTTGTTCCTCGTAGGCGAGCCCCGGATTTCCCACCGTAGTTTTGGAGCTCAAATCTTGTTGGAGCATTGCTTGGAACGAACTCTGCCAACCCTTGCTCAGTGCAGGAATCCGCAGCGCGCGTTGCAGTTGCTCGGTGGAATGTTCTGGCAAATACAGGAGAGCGTCAGCATCGGCCACACTGATTCGCTCTGGACCGTCAGTGATTTTTGCAATGTCATCGCCCGCCCCAACTTCTCCCTCCTGTAAAACACGAAAGTAGAATCCTGGTCTGTGATGTGCCACAAGCAGGGCTGGCATCCGAGGTTCATTCATGCGAATGCCGACGCGGTAGCACGTCACGCGAGGCTGCGTTACTTCAAATATCGCGCCACCGATGCCGTATCGATCGCCGATGCAGACCTCATTATCAAGAAGTCCCTCGACGGTGAAGTTTTCTCCGAACTGGCCGAAAGTAAAATCGCTGCGGCCCAAAAAGCGCTCCCAGTAATGGTAAGAATCCATCTGGTAGACGTATACGGCGCGGTGCTCCCCGCCGTGACCGGCGAGATCAGCCTGCGCATCGCCATCGATATCGAGCTTGCGCACCATCCGCCGTCCATCAACTGGAGATTTCCAGACTGACGTTCGGACCGTTTTGCCGTTCCATATCACGTCGCACGGAAGGCCGACATTTACTGAAAGCAATCGGGACATGCGTACCTCGTCGAAGCCAAGGGTGCGGTTAGAATCCTTTTATTTCGCTGCAGCGGGCGGCCTAAGAATTCTTGGTAATGAGCATCAAGCTCTTGTCTAGCAACAAGCCGCTAACTTGCCGGCGAGCGAGTAATCGACGCTGAACTTTCCCGGACCAGAGCAGATTAGCCAGATAAAGAAGAGGACGTACAGAACCTCCGGAAGGTAGAGGAAATCGTCGAGCCAGTTAAGAGCCGAAAGTCCTTTCGGCATGGCGGAAAGATTGGTGGTCAGGATGGCGACAAGCATATCGACCAATAAAGCCACGCAGGCCAGGCTCGAAAGAAAACCCATGGCCAGCAAGGATCCGCCAACGAGTTCGACACCCGACACAAAATAAGTCATCAGGTGCGGAAACGGGACCTTGGCCTCAACTAGCGTTTCGTACATAGTTTGCCTCCTGCCGGCCACGAACAATTTGCTTGCCCCGGAGATAGCGAAAAACAGCCCGAGCGAAACGCGTACCAGCAGGATGGCATATGGCTCCAAATCACTGCTACCCTGCAACGCAAACTGGACTAACCGTTTCCAATCCACCTCGTGTCCCTCCATCTGGCGTTAATCTCTGTTCTTGAAAATGATGCTCGGAACCGCAAATGGCGGTGTCGTTAGCGAATTCTCGCGCCTCGAGATTATGTGTCCATCCGTTCGACCCATTGAGCGCGCCATGCGGGAGCCACGAATGGATCCGCAAAGTACTGTGTTTCCCGCGCAACCTTGTCGTCCCTGAACTCCATGATGCTCACCGTGTAGGACGGCTTGCCGTCATATGTCAGGATGAGTTCGGTGACCCAAAGATCACCGCCGCCAATGATTCGCCGGACAGCAAACCGCTTTTTGCTCGGCTGACTAGCGCGTTGATTCTGTATGTTGCGGCGGCTGCGGGTTCGCTCACCTGACTGCGGGTATTCCAGCACCGCGTCCTCGTGATAGATGCGGTGCTCCGTTTCAAAATCGTTGGCATCGGACGCCGCCCAATGCTGATCCAGTGCCGCACGGATCTCTTGATCTCGCCCTCCAGAATACTGATCCTTCTTTTGTTGATCGTTCATCTTGAGCCTCCAATTTGACAAGAAGCTAAATGCGTTAGCGGAATCGGGTTGTACGACTCGTTAAGTCGCGCTACTTGTTCGATCATCCCAGACTCTACACCGCGTCGATGCGTCTAACTCCTGCGCCGGCTCCAGCGCAACGTGATATCCCGGTTGTGACGAATATCGAAACCCGAGGCACACATAAAACCCAATAAGGAGACTTTCCAATGAAACGCAACACGATGTTGAGCGTCGCATCTCTGCTCTCGCTCCTCTTCCTGACGCTTCACATTACGGACGACATCGTTCGTGGGATATCGAAGGCAGAGAGCTCAAACATTGCGCTGCTTGTCCTCGCGGTCCTCCTGTACGGAACACTCGTGCTCCCCGAACGGCGATCGGGGCACGTCATCATGCTGCTCATCGGACTGATGGCGGCAGCCATGCCTGTCATGCACATGAGGGGGGCACATTACGGCGAGATCGCCAAATCCCCCGGCGGCTTTTTCTTCGTCTGGGTACTCTGGACGCTCGGCGGGCTAGGGGGCTTCACAGTGATCCTCTCGGCGCGCGGGCTGTGGGATCTGCGACGGAGGCGGCCCCAGTAGTCCAGGGCAACGGACGGTGGCGATTCTTGCCCATTGGGTGTTGCAACAGTAACTATCAACGGCGTAGCGTTTACTGGCGAGGTCCAACTGGTTCGAAAGGCAACTGGCTACGTAAAGAAGCCGATGCCCCACCATCCGGTAAGCGGGTTCGCGGCTACGCGAGCCTAGCTTCCCGGCACCATTTGACCGTATCAGTGACCCACAGGTTCCCTCCGACGAGGCCGAGTTTTTGGGAGTCCATAGTTTCGGAGACCAATTCCAGCTTCGCGCATCTAAGTTCTGTTCGTGACTGTTTGCGCACGGGACAAGGAGACGAATATGAAAGCAGTTGTTGTCCACCAATATGGCGGTCCTGAAGTACTCAAGTTCGAGGAATACCCTGATCCGGTTCCGGGTCCCGGAGAAGTACTGGTTCGGGTCGCCGCCGCGAGTGTGAATCCGATCGACTACAAGCGGCGTGCCGGCTTAACCAAAGATTTCTACCCCATGACTTTTCCCGGCTTGATAGGAGTCGACATGGCGGGGACCGTGGTGAAGATTGGGCCGGGAGTGGAAGGCTTTTCCGTCGGCGACCGGGTGTTCGCTATGGCGGACAATACTTACGCCGAACTCTGTGTCGTGAAAGCAGCGGTCTTGGCGATGGTCCCCAAGGGGCTGGATTTGATCCAGGCGGCGGCGCTGCCGCTGGTGACGACCACCGGCAACCAGCTCGTTTCAGCAACAGGAATCAAAACGGGCCAGACAGTTATGGTCGTAGGTGCTGCTGGAGGTGTCGGTCGTTCGGCGGTATTCACTGCGAAGGAACGCGGGGCGATTGTGATCGCGGGGGTTTTGAAGAGGCAGATGGATGAGGCGAAGACTGTCGGCGCGGATCAGGTCGTCGCAACCGACGACGACATCGCGATTGCGAATCTTGCTCTACTCGATGCGGTTGCAGATGCGGTCGGTGGAAGAACCGCTGAGAAGCTGATCGCCAAGGTCAAGCCGGGAGGAGTGTTTGCTTCGGTTCTCGGGGCACCTCAGAACGCCGTGAAGTACCCCTCTGTAAAGGTGGTGCCAGTCTTCTCGAAATTCGACAGGAAAACGCTCGAGTTCATGGCCGAAGCGGTGCGAGATGGCAAGCTGGTAATCCCGATTAGCCGGAAACGGCCACTCAGTGAAGCGGCCGAGGCTCAAGCGGCGGCAGAGAAGGGTGGTGTCGGGAAGATCTTGCTGGTGGCTTGAACTCTTTGCTGGACATGCGACGTCTAAGGGAAACTCGAAATGAAGAAAGGTCATCGCGGACTTAAACCCGCTTCGAAACCGAGTGGCGACGGATGCGTGGAATGCCTGGCGTCACCGAAAGGTTGGTGGTTTCATCTCCGCCGGTGTGCAGAGTGCGGGCACATCGATTGTTGTGACAGCTAACTCATCGACAACAGGAGGCACCGCATGAATCTACCTGACGCGCCGATTGCACATAAAGGCTATAGCCTCCACTTGACGCGATCCTGGGAATGAGTGACAAGAGAAGTGGGCCGGGCGATGTGGCTATTTCACACTTTGGATTGGATGTGGCAGGACTTACGTTGCGCGTTTCGAGGTTTGCCGCGCAGCCCGGCGTTTACGGCGGTGGCGATTGCTTCTCTAGCACTGGGGATTGGGGCTAACACCGCCATTTTCCCGTTCGTAAACGCCATCTTGCTGAAGCGTCTGCCAGTCCCCGAGCCGGAACGCCTGGTCACCTTCGCGAAAACGTATCACGACGAAAGCTCGGGCTTGGCGTGGGGCATGAGAACCGTCGACGAGATGGGAACGGCTTTTTGCTCATGCTGAGGTCAGCGCTGGAGTTTTCACATGGGTTTTCACATGGGTTCTTGCGGAAGCGGTCAACAATGATAACCTTCCACTGTGTCTGCGGAACGGCCCGAGCGCAATAACGATCGGGGTGAGCTGATCCTGTCTGCGGCGGCCGTCATTGCCACGGAAGCTTATATATGGTTGCTGGCGGGTAGGGCACGCTGGACTATCGTCGTTCCCATCGCGCTGATCGCACTGCTCTGGCGCCGGCAATCGCAAACTCTCGATTCCCTGGGCTTAGGCTTCCCGGCGTTTGTCCGCTCATTGCGGCTATGGCGTGTGCTTTGGATTGTGAGCGCGTTACTGTTCCTGTTGATCGGGCGACATGCCCTGTTCAGCGTTCACGTCCTCCTGCGAGGCTGTGTCTACTTTGTTTGGTGTGTCGTGCAGCAGCTGGCTTTTCAATCAGTCGTGTACTCCGTGTTGCGGAAAGATCTCGGGCGCTGGGCCGCTGCGCTGGTTGCGGGCTTGGTATTTGCGCTGTTGCATTCCCCGAACCCGGTGCTTATGGCCGGAACACTGGTCTGGGGGTTCGCGTCGGGCTTGCTCTTCGATAATTGTCGCAGTGTGGTGGGCCTGGCGCTGCTGCAGGTCATGTTTTCCTCCCTGCTGCTGTGGCTGGCGCCGTATGAACTTCACCACGGACTGCGCGTTGGACCCTCGTTCTATCGCTGGGCCGCGCCCGCGCCCGGCGATCAGTCTCGGGAAAACTCCGCCTCAAGGGCATTCGGTCGACGGCGCCCAGCGGGCGGGCGTCTCCGGATAGAACCCCTGGTAATGCTTGCTTCTCAGTGCGCCTCTTTTACTATGGTTACCTGGCCCGAACTTTGACAACGGCTCGCGGCCCAAGGAGGGCTTCCCATGAAAGTGCTGGCAATTGATGTCGGCGGAACGCACGTCAAGACCCGGGTAAGCGGGCTGGATGAAGTCCGGAAATTTGTCTCCGGGCCTTCGCTCACACCAGACAAGATGGTGGCCGGGGTAAAGGAGCTCGCCAAGGACTGGGAATATGATGTTGCGTCGGTGGGCTATCCGGGGCCGGTTCTGTCGAATCGCCCGATCGCGGAACCACACAATCTGGCGGCAGGGTGGACGGGTTTTGATTTCGAAAAGGCCTTCGGGCATCCCGTGAAAGTGGTGAATGATGCCGCGATGCAGGCGCTCGGCAGCTACAAGGGCGGGAAGATGCTGTTCCTCGGCTTGGGCACTGGTCTAGGCACCACACTGATCGTTGACGGCATCCTGGAACCCATGGAGCTGGGTCATCTTCCCTATAAAAAACGCACGTACGAGGATTATGCCGGCTTGCGGGGACTAGAGCGGCTGGGCAAAAAGAAATGGCGAAAGTGTGTCTTCGATATCGTTGCTAAGCTGACCGCGGCCCTGGAGCCCGACGATGTGGTTCTGGGTGGCGGCAACGTGGCGAACCTGGTTGACTTGCCCCCAGGATGCCGCGCGGGCGACAACGCCAACGCGTTTATCGGAGGCTTCCGGCTGTGGGAAAAAGCCGACGAGCCCCTGGCAGCTGCTTCCGCACCGTCTGAGGGGCCGGCCCTGGCGAAGGCCGCCAAGAAAGCGTCAAAGAAAGCATCTAAGAAATCCGCGAAAGCCTCCAAAAAGGCAACCAAAGAAACCAGCAAGACGGCCCGTGCCTCAACACCGCCAAAAAAGTCCAAGCAGAAAAGGAGCACAACCCATGTCGACCAGCCCAACGTCACAGAAGATAGCCCCACTCCCGCAGCGACCAGCGTGGAGGAGCCTGGAAACCCATTACCAGAAGTTGCAGAGCTTGCACCTCCGGAGCCTGTTCTTGGAGGATCCGAAGAGGGGGGAGAGGCTCACGGCTGAGGCCGCGGGCCTGTTTCTCGATTACTCCAAGAATCGAATCACGGACGAAACTCTAAAACTCTTGCTGCAGCTGGCGGAGGAATCAGGTCTGCGCGAGCGGATCGATGCCATGTTCCGCGGCGAAAAGATCAACATCTCAGAGAACCGTGCGGTGCTGCACGTTGCGTTGCGGGCGCCAAAGGGCGAATCCATTGTCGTCGACGGCGAGGATGTAGTTCCGAATGTTCATGCCGTGCTCGACAAGATGGCGGATTTCTCGAATCGCGTTCGCGCCGGCGACTGGAAGGGTCACACCGGCAAACGGATTCGCAACGTGATCAACATCGGGATCGGCGGATCCGACCTCGGCCCGGTCATGGCCTATGAAGCCCTGCGGCATTACAGCGACCGTAGCATGACGTTTCGCTTCGTTTCCAATGTGGATGGCACCGACTTCGCGGAAGCGGTGCAAGATCTCGACGCATCGGAGACGCTCTTCATCGTGTCTTCGAAGACTTTCACGACGCTGGAAACGATGACGAACGCGCACTCCGCGCGGGAGTGGGCGCTTTCGAAGCTGGGTGGCGACGAAAAGGCAGTCGCGAAACACTTCGTGGCGGTGTCGACGAATGCGAAAGAGGTGACCAAGTTCGGCATCGATACCGCCAATATGTTCGGCTTTTGGGATTGGGTTGGCGGCCGCTACTCGATGGATTCGGCGATTGGTCTTTCCACCATGCTGGCCGTCGGTCCGGACAACTTCCGCGCCATGCTGAGCGGCTTCCACCGGATGGATGAACACTTCCGCACAGCGCCGTTCGAGCGCAACTTGCCGGTGCTGCTGGGATTGCTCGCCGTTTGGTATACAGACTTCTTCGGCGCCCAGACGGTTGCCGTTCTGCCGTACGAACAATACTTGAAACGATTCCCGGCTTACCTGCAGCAGTTGACCATGGAAAGCAACGGGAAGCACGTCACGCTGGAGGGAACGCAAGTCGAGTACGCGACTGGCCCCATCTATTGGGGCGAACCGGGTACCAACGGCCAGCATTCCTTCTATCAGCTGATCCATCAGGGAACCCGGCTGATTCCCTGCGACTTCATAGCCTTCGGCAAGTCGCTAAACCCTCTGGGCCGGCACCACGACATGCTAATTGCAAATGTCTGTGCGCAGACGGAAGCTCTGGCTTTCGGAAAAACGCCGGAGCAGGTGAAAGCGGAGGGCACGCCGGACTGGCTGGTGCCTCACCGAGTTTTCGAGGGCGACCGTCCTTCAAATACGATCCTCGCCGAGAAGCTTACCCCGGAGATCCTCGGCACACTGGTTGCCCTCTATGAGCATTCGGTCTTCACCCAGGGTGCTATCTGGAGCATCGACTCCTTCGACCAATGGGGCGTGGAACTTGGTAAGGTGCTGGCTCAGCGCATTATCCCTGAACTGGAGAGCGCCGCAGAGCCGAACCTAGCCCACGACAGCTCAACCAACAACGTCATCCGGAAATACCGGAAGCTCAAGAACTAATCACCAAGGGGGCGGACGGATGGGGGTACGCGTTCCACCCGCCGACGCTACTCTGGTGCAATAACAATAGATTGAACGATCGAGATTGAGAAAGGAAATTATCTATGCAACTAGGAATGGTGGGTCTGGGAAGAATGGGCGCTAACATGGTGCGCCGTCTGATACGTGGGGGCCACGACTGTGTGGTCTTCGACATGTCTCCGAAGTCCGTGGAGGCGCTGGCCGCCGAGAAGGCCACTGGGTCTTCTTCGCTCGCGGACATGGTGAGCAAGCTTGCCAAGCCGCGTGCCATTTGGCTGATGGTTCCGGCGGCCGTGGTTGACCAGACCATCGCCAGCATCGTTCCGCACCTGGAGGCCGACGACATTTTAATCGATGGCGGCAATTCCTATTACATCGACGACATCCGACGCGCCAAGGAACTCTCCGCGAAGAACATTCACTATGTGGATGTGGGAACCAGCGGCGGCGTGTGGGGCCTGGAGCGCGGTTACTGCATGATGATCGGCGGTGAGAACGATGTCGTGAAACATCTCGATCCGATTTTCGCTTGCCTTGCGCCTGGCATCGGCAGCATCGATCGCACGCCTGGACGTCCGGCCAACCAAGGCACCGCCGAACAAGGCTACCTGCACTGCGGACCCAATGGAGGCGGGCACTTCGTCAAGATGGTGCACAACGGCATCGAGTACGGGGTAATGGCCGCCTATGCGGAAGGACTGGGAATCATCGCCGCGGCGAATGTCGGGAAAAAGAGTCATGACGTCGACGCCGAAACAACTCCGCTGCGCGACCCCGAACATTACCAATACGACTTCAATTTGAGTGAAGTGGCGGAAGTATGGCGTCGCGGCAGCGTCATCGCCTCGTGGCTGTTGGATCTTACCGCATCGGCCTTGCTCAAGGACCCGCAGCTGAAAGAATTTGGCGGGCGCGTTTCGGATTCCGGGGAAGGCCGCTGGACCATCAAGGCCGCCATTGACGAGGCCGTTCCTGCGCCCGTGCTCACCAGCGCGCTCTATGAGCGATTCTCTTCACGTGGCGAAGCCGAGTTCCAGAACAAGCTTCTCTCCGCGATGCGATTCCAGTTCGGCGGCCACGTCGAGAAGTCAAACTAGCGAGGACCCGATGAGCGCAATCCATTCAGACGCCTTGGTTTTCTTCGGCGCGACGGGAGACCTGGCTTACAAGAAGATCTTCCCCGCGCTGCAATCGATGATCAAACGTGGCCGCCTCGACGTTCCTGTGATCGGCGTGGCCAAGGCCGGCTGGAACCTCGACCAGCTGAAAGCGCGAGCGAAGGACAGCCTGGAGAAACACGGCGGCGGCACGGATCCCGCCGCCTTCGCCAAGCTGAGCAGCCTGTTACGCTACGTGGACGGCGACTACGGGGACCTGGCAACATTCCAGGAGTTGCGTAAGCAACTCGACGGCAGCAAAAGTCCAGCTCACTATCTGGCGATTCCGCCGGTATTGTTCGGCGCGGTGGTGGAACAGCTGGAAAAATCTGGTTGCGCCGAGAACGCCCGGGTCATTGTTGAGAAGCCCTTCGGCACGGACCTGGCCTCGGCCCAGAACCTCAACCGTATCCTCCACACGGTTTTCCCGGAAAAACAGATTTTCCGGATCGACCACTATCTGGGTAAGCGGCCGGTCAACAACATCATGATCTTCCGTTTCGCCAACGCGTTCATGGAGCCCTTCTGGAATCGCAATTTTGTGGAGAGCGTGCAAATCACCATGGCGGAGGACTTCGGCGTCCAGGGTCGCGGCGCTTTCTACGATCAGACCGGCACCATTCGCGACGTAGTGCAGAATCACCTTTTTCAGGTGCTCTGCCACCTGGCCATGGAGCCACCCGTCAAAACCGATAGCGAAGCGGTTCGCGATGAGAAGGTGAAAATCCTACGAGCCATTGCGCCGCTCGAACAGAAGGATGTGGTGCGGGGCCAGTTCACCGGCTATCACCAGGAGCCCGGCGTGAAGCCGGATTCGAAGACGGAGACTTTCGCGGCACTGCGGCTTGAGGTGAATTCCTGGCGCTGGAAGGGCGTGCCGTTCTACATTCGAGCCGGCAAGTGCCTGCCGGAAACCTGCGCCGAAGTGCTGGCCCGTTTACACCTGCCGCCTTCGGCGATCAAGGACAGTAAGCTATGCGCCAACTATGTTCGGTTTCGCATTAGTCCTGACATGGCGATCGGCATTGGAACGACCGTCATGGCGCCCGGCGAGGAGATGGCCGGCGAACAAGTGGAATTGAAGGTGGTTAGCCACCCCGGCGCGGCGGAGGTGGAAGCCTACGAGCGCGTTTTGGGAGATGCCATGGATGGAGACGCCACGCTGTTTGCCCGCGAAGACTACGTGGAAGAAGCGTGGCGCATCGTCGATCCGTACCTGAAGACGGTGACGCCGGTGTACGAGTACGCGCCAAACATGTGGGGGCCGGCCGAAGCGGCGCGTCTCACGCCGCCCGGAGGGTGGGACAATCCGGACGCGGCGGAAAGTTAGAGAATCCAGAGCAATGGCCGCGGATGAACGCGGATTGTTTGATTGGTCGAATGTAGCGTGCGGCTCTTATGCACACAAAAACCGCTCCCTCGCTCCGGGGCGGAGAGCGACGGTCACGGCTCCGAAGCTCTACCGAGCCGTGACCTCAAGGGAGCGGACTCCTTAGAAATGGAGATGCGCGAATGAAGTTCGAAGTACTGGCAGATGCAGGCGCCGTCGCCAAAAGAGCCGCGGCAATAATGGCTGCGGAGGCACGCGCGGCGGTGGCGGCCCGGGGACGATTTGTCATGGCCGTGAGCGGCGGCCACACGCCGTGGCTCATGCTGCGGGATCTTGCTAATGAAGACGTCCCGTGGAAGAACGTGCATGTGATGCAGGTGGACGAGCGGGTGGCGCCGCCCGGAGATCCGGACCGGAATCTCACCCATCTGCGCGAGAGCCTGCTGGAGCATGTTCCGCTGCCTCCGGAGCAGATCTACGCCATGCCGGTGGAATCGCCCGATCTTGATGCAGCAGCGGCGCTGTATACGAAAACACTCGATACCATTGCCGGTGCTCCGCCGGTGCTCGATCTGGTTCACCTAGGCCTGGGACCGGACGGCCACACGGCTTCTCTCGTTCCGGGAGACCCCGTGCTAGGCGTCGCGGACAAAGACGTCGCGTTGACCAACGTCTACATGGGCAGGCGGCGCATCACGCTGACATACCCAACCATCAATCGTGCGCGTCGCGTACTGTGGCTCGTGACCGGCAGCGAGAAGGCGCCCATGCTCGGTCGACTCCGCGATGCGGACCGGTCCATTCCGGCGGGTCGCGTGCTTCAAGACTTTGCGCTGCTTCTGGCGGACAAAGCGGCCGCCGGACAGTCATAACGTGCCACGCAGGAAACGGTGAGATAACATGCGACTCGGGATTGCCACCGACCATGGTGGGTTTGGCTTGAAAGAGGAATTGATCACCCAACTCGGTGGGGCAGGGCATCAGGTTATCGACTATGGAGCGCATAGTTCCGACCCGGGGGATGATTATCCCGACTACGTTGTGCCGCTGGCTCGAGCAGTCGCGGCCGGCGAGGTGGAGCGGGGCATCGCCATCTGCGGCAGTGGCGTTGGCGCTTCAGTCTGCGCGAACAAAGTTCCCGGAATACGCGCTGCGTTGATTCACGACCACTTCTCGGCCAAGCAGGGCGTCGAGGACGATCACATGAACATCATCTGTATGGGGGGACGCACGGTCGGACAGTCGGTGGCCTGGGACTTGGTTCAAACCTTCCTGGCTGCCGAATATAGCCAGGAACCGCGGCACTTGCGCCGTCTCGGCAAGGTGGCCCAAGTGGAGTCGGAAGCTCCCCGGTATGCTGGGTCATGACAGCTCTCGGTGCCCAGTACCCCAGTAGTCTGACCGTCCGCATCGGCTGCGAGCTAGTCTACTCCGTCTTTGTTCCCACACCCGCTCTGTTCATTCTTCGGCCCCGGCGGTCGGCGACGCAACGGATCGTGCAGGAAGCTCTTTCCATGGAGCCCGGCCTGATCAGTACGGAAGAGACCGATTCGCACGGCAACATCGTGGACCGCGTGATGCTGAAGCCCGGCCTCAACACCATCCGGCACGATGCCTTCGTCTCGGTGAGTTCGCTTCCAGAAACGGTGCCGCTCTGGGAAGGGGCCCTCCCGGTTGAGCAGCTTTCGCTGGCGCTGTTGCGGTACACGCAGCCCAGCCGGTATTGCGAGTCGGACGTGTTGTCGGACTTTGCGAAGCAGGCATTTTCCTATAACTCACCAGGCGGACCGACCGTCAAAGCCATTGCCGATTGGGTCCACCAGAACATTGCCTACCGTACCGGCTCAGGGTCCTCGGAACTGACAGCGGCTAAGGTCCTCGAGCGGCGGTACGGAGTCTGTCGCGACTTTGCACACGCGACGGCCGTCTTATGCCGGACGTTCAATATTCCCACTCGCTACGTGAGCGGCCATTTGCCCGACATCGGCGTCCTGGACCCTGGCGCCCCGATGGACTTCCACGCGTACACAGAGGTCTATCTGGCGAATGGCTGGAATGCGGTGGATGCCCGTTTCAACACGCCTCGAATCGGGCGAATCAAAATCGCCGCGGGAATCGATGCCGTGGATGGAGCGTTTGCCACTATCTATGGGCCGGCCGACCTCACAAGCTTTTACGTGTGGGCCTATCAGATTGATCCCGCAGAGATCCGCCTTGGGGACCCGATCGACCTCTCGAAACGCCTGGACAGTAGCTTGATCGTCCGGTTCCCGCAATGCTGATGAAGCGCCGGCGTTTCCTCGAGTCAAGCTTGGCGTTGCCCGTCATCGGAGTATGGGCGAAGGCCCGTGCGGCGGCGCAGGGTGACGCGCAGCGCAAGCTGAAGGTCGTTGTGACGGGCGGCCATCCGGGCGACCCCGAGTACGGCTGCGGCGGAACGATTGCTCGCTACACGGATCTGGGCCACGATGTAACGCTGCTGTACCTGAATCGCGGCGAGAAAGGCTGCGCCGGCAAGAGCGCGGAGCAGTGCAGTGCGATTCGCGTTGGGGAAGCAAATAAGGCGTGTGGAATCCTCAAGGCGCATGCTGTGTTTGCGCCTCAAATCGACGGCGACGCAATGCTTTCGGCCGCACGCTACGACGAGTTTCACGATTTGATTGCGGTCGAGAAGGCCGACGTCCTGTTCACTCATTGGCCGGTTGATGTGCATCGCGATCACCGCGCCATTTCTCTGCTGACTTTCGATGCATGGCTCCGGTTAGGCAAGAAAGCTGCGTTCTATTACTACGAGGTCTCGGATGGCGAAGACACCCAGATGTTCCGTCCGACCGATTACGTGGACATCTCCGGGACGGAGGCGCGAAAGCGTCAGGCGTGTTTCGCGCATGCCTCGCAGACTCCCGATCGCTACTACGACCTTCAGCGACAAGTCACCACATTCCGGGGCGTGGAGAGCGGTCACGCCCAGGCGGAAGCATATGTTCGCCATGTGCTAGGCCCCAACGGACTGTTGCCGTAGAGCCTGTGGCGATCAAACTCCGTCATCGCATGTCCCTGCATTGACAACGGCCCTGACAGTCAATAGATTGTAATTGACCTAAACGCCAGGGGGTATGGCTGCGCGCGCTAATCATGAGTGAGCTTCAGCCGACGTCGAACAATGTCAACCATCTCACACCGGACTCTAAGTGCCGCGCTCGTGTTGGGCGGGCTCATCGCTCTGCCGGTTGTAGCGGCCGGACCACCGAGTCCTGCCACCACAGCGGACATCCGAGCGCGGGTTGATGAACTACTCGCCAAGATGACCGTGGACGAGAAAGTGGGGCAGCTCACGCAGATTGGCGGCATCAATCTGATTCCGGATGCGCTGAAGCCCGAGGAACGAGTTCAGAAGGGGCAGGGCGGCTCCATTCTATGGCTGGCGGATCCTGCGTCCATTAACCGCCTACAGCGGGTTGCGGTTGAGCAGACCCGGCTGCATATCCCCCTATTATTCGGCCTCGACGTGATTCACGGTTTCAAAACCGTCTTTCCTATTCCTCTGGCGATGGCGGCCTCGTGGGACACGGCGATGGTGGAACAAGCGCAAACAGTGGCCGCCCGCGAGGCGAGGGCCGCGGGCATTCAATGGACGTTTGCGCCTATGGTCGACATCGCGCGTGATGCACGCTGGGGCCGCATGATTGAAGGCGCTGGTGAGGACCCCTACCTGGGGTCCGCGATCGCGGAAGCGCAGGTGAAAGGATTCCAAGGAAGGGACGTGAGCAGTCCCGACCGGGTGATGGCATGCGCCAAGCACTTCGCCGGTTACGGCGCTGCCGATGGCGGCCGCGACTACGAGGCTGCGTACATTCCCGACGACTTACTCTGGAACGTCTACTTCCCACCGTTTCACGCGGCGCTCAAAGCAGGGGTTGCCACCTTTATGAGCGCCTACATGGACCTGAACGATGTCCCCGCCACGGCCAATCGTTTCCTGCTGCGGGATGTTTTGCGGCAGGACTGGGGTTTCAACGGGTTTGTCGTCAGCGATGCGATGGCTGTGAAGGACCTGGTGACACACGGATTCGCCCGGGATCCAAAGGACGCGGCCTTCAGTGCGTTCACGGCCGGCGTGAACATGGATATGGCGAGCCGCACCTATCTCGACCACCTGGCGAGCCTGGTCAAGGAAGGACGGATTTCGGAATCAGCGTTGGACGATATGGTGCGCCCCATCCTGGCGGCCAAGTTCCGACTCGGGCTATTTGAGCATCCCTACGTCGACGAATCCCTCCTGCCAAAGGTGCTTTACACGCAGGAGAACCGGGCGCTGGCCCGCACCGCGGCCGAAGAATCCGCCGTGCTGCTGAGGAACGACGGCCAGTTACTTCCACTCTCCAAAACCAAATACAAGACGATTGGGGTAATTGGTCCGTTGGCGGAATCACCCGCCGATCTGCTGGGATCGTGGACCACTTTCGGTATGGCGCCCGAAGCCGTCACTCTGGTCGAAGGGCTTCGCAAGAAGCTTCCGGGCAGCAAGATTGAGTTTGAGTCGGGCGTCGAGATCCGCAAAGTGTATACGTCAATGTTCGATGACATGCTGGGTCCGAAGCCTACGCCCCCGTGGCCTGCGGAGCGCACAAAAGCCGAGTTCGATAAAGCGGTCAACCTGGCAAAGCAGTCGGACCTGGTGATATTGACTCTCGGCGAATTGGCGGCGATGAGCGGCGAGATGGCCTCGCAGTCTTCGCTTGAACTTCCCGGGAACCAGGAGCGGCTTTTGGAAACCATCGCCGGCCTAGGAAAGCCAGTCGTTCTGGTCCTCATCAATGGGCGGCCGCTGAACATTTCCTGGGCGACCGCGCATGTGCCGGCCATCCTGGAGGCGTGGCATCCGGGAACCGAGGCGGGCAACGCGGTCGCCGACCTTCTGTTTGGCGACGCAACGCCGGGCGGCAAGCTTCCGATTACGTGGCCACGCAGCGTGGGGCAACTGCCGACATACTACGCGCACACTCTGTCGCACGACCCGAAGAACCAGTCGCGGCGCTTCTGGGACGAAGAGAGCACGCCCCTGTTCCCGTTTGGCTTCGGCCTCAGCTACACGACCTTCTCCTTTTCCAACTTGCGCATCAGCCAGAACGAAGTGACTGTTGGGCAGGGGTTGGACGTGATGGTGGACGTCGAGAACACCGGCGCCAAGCCGGGCGTCGAGGTAGCTCAGTTGTACATCCATCAGCAATCCGGCAGCGCGTCCCGACCGGTTCGAGAACTGAAGGGCTTTCAACGAATCTCTCTCGCGCCGCATGCCAAGCAGACCATCCATTTCTCGCTCGGCAAAGAGGAACTGACGTACTGGAATCCGGCTGCAAGAAAGCCGGTCGAAGATGCGTCTCAGTTCGACGTCTGGGTCGGTGAGGACTCAAACGCCCCGTTGCATGCCTCGTTCGCCGTGGTCCCATAGAGAGGGATGCGTGCACTTTGTTCACGGCGGTCTTTCTTTCTGTCCGCGGGTGGGCTGCTGTTCGTAAGCGGTGCGAGCGGGACACAACAAGGCCCCACGTTTACTGCCGATGTAAACCTGGTGAACCTGTTGGCGGTGGTTCGCGACGAACATGGGCGTTTCGTGAAAGACCTGCCGGAAAGCGACTTCCTGCTCGAAGAAGACGGGCGGCAGCAAAAAATCCGCAACTTCTCACAAGAGTCGAATTTGCCTCTGACGTTGGGTCTACTGCTGGATACCAGCGCCAGCATGACTCGCGTGCTCGACGACGAACGACAGGCTGCCCACGCCCTTCTGAAAGACGTCCTACGGCCGGAAGAGGATCGGGCATTTCTGGTTCAGTTCGATTCCGGGGTGAATGAGATCACCGGGCTGACGTCGTCGCGACGGAAGCTGGATCAAGGCCTGAGCAACATCTCGGCCGACGCTGTCTTCTCACGAAGGCGCACCGCGCCCCACACTGGAGCATCGACAGTCCTTTACGACGCTTTGCGGCTGGCGACGAGCCGAATCATGGCGCCGCTGCAGGGCCGAAAGGCGCTAATACTGCTCTCCGACGGAATGGATGCGGGCAGCCGGGCTTCATTGGGGGAAGCAATCGATTCGGCCCAGCGGGCTGACACGCTGGTCTACACGATCCACATTTACGCCGAGCCGCCCGACGCCGCTCTGCTGCCTCCCAAAACCCGAGCCAGGATGGCTGAGTCGCTGGCCGAAGGCAAGAAAGTGTTGGAACGGATTTCATTCGAGACGGGTGCAGCAAGTTATGAATCCGCCAAAGGCCAGCGATTGAGAGAGATCTTCAATGGCATCCAGGACGAACTTCGGAACCAATACAGCATGAGCTATTCGCCCACACCGCAGGATGCGACACCTGGCTTTCGGAAAATCAGCCTGCGGACCAGGCAGAAATTTGTGGTCCAGACCCGGGCCGGTTACTTCGTGGGCCGCTAATCAGTGGGCGGAAATGTCGGGATAACGCCCCCGCACTCAACAACTGGCGTACGCCTATGTTACAGATTCGTGTCGATGTCAATTCGGTCACTATTCAACGGGTTGACTGACTGATTATCGCTAAGTCCCAGGGGGGAAGGCCCACACCCAAGCACCCGCAACCCCCCTTTTCACTGGGTGTGGAAGGTCTAAGTACTAGTGTCACGTTCTGTTACACAATATTCATGGATATGTAATGGTCCTCGTATAACCTAGAGGACACGTAAGAAGCTAACCATCCAAACTTCCGCGTGTCATGACGACTTTTATGGCTACATCTAGGGGCTTTTGTATCAATTTTCAATGAGGAGACTATGAACAGAAAAGCTATATTGGGCCTGCTCTGTTTCTCCGTCGTGGCAGTGCAACTCTTTGCCGCCGACGGAGCGCCAGCAAGCCCTGAAGCATCGGGAAGCGGAGCTTCCAGCGGTACCACCAACAATAACGCGACAGCGATTTCGGGCAAGGACATTGACGCGCTGCGCAAACAGATCGCCGAGCAGGAAAAAGAGATTGAGAAGTTACAGAAAGCCGTCTCGGCCCAGCGCGAAATGCTAGAGACGACGATGAGGGCGGTATCTGCCGGAGGCGCGTCAACCACCGCCGTGGCGCCGATGCTTGTCAACGCGTCGGGTAGCGGCGTACTGCAGCCGGTAGCGCCTGCTGCTCGTGTCACTCAAGATGCAGCGTCCGCGGATGTACCAGCACCGCTCTCGCTGAAGATAGGCAATACATTCATCACGCCGGTTGGCTTTATGGATTTGACATGGGTCACTCGTTCCACGAACGTCGGCAGCGGCATTGGAACGAATTTTGGCAGCATCCCGTTCAACAATGCGGCGACCGCGGCTGGCAATCTTCCTGATAACTATTTCAGTGTTCAGAACTCGCGCATCGGCGCCCGGTTTGACGCGCTCTTGCACGACACGAAAATACTCGGCTACTGGGAGTCGGACTTCCTCGGCAACCAGCCGACCAATATTGAGGTATCCAGCAACGCCGCGACGTTCCGGCTGCGCCTGTTCTTTATCGATGTCCAGAAGGGTCAATGGGAGGTGACGGGCGGCCAGACGTGGAGCTTGATGACGCCGGGCCGATCCGGTATCTCGCCACTCCCAGGCAACATCTTCTTCACGAACAACGTGGACACGAATTACCAGATCGGTCTCACATGGGCCCGGCAATCCGGCATTCGCCTCACGTGGCATCCAACTGATACAGTCGCCTGGGCATTTGCCGCGGAGAATCCGACACAGTATGGTGGCGGTTCGTCCGGTGGCGGCACAGTCACGTTCCCATCAAACTTGCCCACTGCGATGCAGTCACAGCTCAACACCGGCGCGGCGAGCTATGGAACGCCGGCCTGGACTCCGGACTTAATCACCAAGCTGGCATTTGATCCGAACAAAGCGGTGCATATTGAAGGTGCCGGAATCCTGAGCACTACCCATACTTACAATCCGGCCACCTTCCAGACCTACACAAAGACGGGCGGGGGCTTCGAGTTCAATTCGAACTTCCAGGTCTTTAAGAATTTTCGGGTGATTGAGAACTTCACCTATGGCGATGGCATCGGACGCTACTTCTTCGGTCAGTCGCCAGACGCCATCCTCTACAACACCGGTTCGGCGGGCAATATCCACTCGGGCGGTACGGTGGACGGCGTGGAATTTAACGTCGCCAAGAAGACGGCACTCTATGCTTACTACGGCGGCATGTACGCAGGCAGAACCACAACCATCGATCCGCTGACACACAAGCCAGTCGGTTATGGTGGGGCCGGCTCCGCAACGGGCAACAACCGCACCATCCAGGAAGCCACCTTTGGTTTGCAACAGACCTTCTGGCGCGATCCCAAGTGGGGTGCCCTGCAGTTTTACGCACAGTATTCCTACCTCTTCCGTGATCCGTGGTATTTGGCCCCCCGCGCCCCGCGCCAGGCTGACACCAACATGCTGTTCCTTGATCTCCGCTATGTTCTTCCGGGCGCTCCACCCAAGTTGAAGTAGACAGAACGGAACCAGTTTTACAACTTCAAGGGCCCGGGTCGAAAGATCCGGGCCTTCGTCTTGGCGTGCCGAGACATCAGACCGCCGATTGTAGCACTTCGGCCGGCACCGGGTTGCCGCGCCTCGCAAAGCGAATCGTGCCGTCCGGCCCGATCAGGTAAACAGTCCGTTTCACAATGAGGCCTGAGCATTTGTAACGCTCGGCCACACGTTGTTTCTCGTCCACCAAGAGCGGAAACGGAAACTTGTAATGGTCGCGGAATTTGACATGCTTGGCCGCGCTCTGCGGATTAACGCCAAATATGACCGCGTTTTTGGTCGAGGCCGCTGTCCACTGGTCGCGAAAACTGCATAGCTGCCTGGTGCAAACCGATGTGTCGTCGCCGGGATAGAACACCAGGATCACGTTCTTTCCCCGCAGCCCTGCGAGATTGACATGTTGGCCTTCCTGGTCGAGCAGGTCAAAGTCGGGCGCCCGGGTTCCAGGTGGCAGCGGATCGGAGAAAAACCATGAGAGCATTGAGATATCCATTCCTATCGTAGAGTGGGTAATAGAGGATCGAAGCGCTTACAACGCTCATCGAAGTACTGTAAGCGTTTCAGAACATGGCTCATCATCATCATTCCCACGGCACAGGCTGGGTACTTCGCTTCTCGCTGGTCGCGACGCTGGCGTTTACGGCCATTGAGGTCTTTGCAGGGTTTCGCGCCCATAGTCTCGCTCTGCTGTCGGATGCCGGGCACAACTTCACCGATGCCTTAGCGCTTCTGCTCGCCGCTATCGGCCTGTACTTTCAGAGCCGCCCCGCCGACCAGTCCAAGACCTACGGCTACCAGCGCGCGGGTGTTCTAGCGGCCTTTGTCAACGCACTAACGTTGATCGTTATTTCCTGTGTAATCCTCTGGGAGGCCGTTCAGCGCATCATCGCACCACAGCCTGTGGACGAAAACGTCATGATCTGGGTTTCGTTGGCGGCGCTGGTGCTCAATGGCAGCATCATGTTGGCGTTGCGCCAGAGCCAGAAGGGTGACCTGAATATCCGTGCGGCCTTCATTCATTTTTTGGGCGACGCGCTGGGCGCGGTTGCCATTCTCGCTGGCGCGCTCATCATTCGCTCGACCGGCTGGTTGTACGTTGACCCGATTCTGTCAATCGCCCTGGCACTCCTGATCGTTTACACGGCATGGGACATTATCCGCGAGTCGCTCAATATCCTGCTCGAAGGTCTGCCGCGTGGATTGAGGCTCCCGGATGTTACCAGCGCCATGAATCAGGTCGAGGGCGTCCTGGATGTTCACGACCTACACATCTGGAGCCTGGGCTCAAACACGCACGCTCTCAGTTCGCATGTGCTGATTGACGATATGCCGCATTCGGAGAGCAACGCGATCTTGCAGAAGATCAACAAAGTGCTATGCGAGTTCGGCATCTTCCACAGTACGATCCAGTTCGAGCACCTTCCTTGCGATTTGTCGGACCAGGGTTGCCGGATGGCTGAGAAGGTTCACGCGCACGAACATTCGCATGAACATCCGCACCACCACTAGGCACCGACCATGGAGCCGAAAGAAGCTCGGAAGAGTAGAAGCTTCGTCTTCGTTTGCATCTTGTATGCGGTCTTGTCCTTGTTAATGGTGGCCGGAGTGATGGCGATGGCGAAGTACATGGGCCAGAATTAATCCGGCGCCCATGTCCCCTAAACACTGTGCGGTTTTGGATGAACCCACGGCGCCCGGTATGGGCGCTGCAGCAGTAGGTTGGCCTTTGGGTCGTTGAGCACCTGCTGAGTTTTTGGATCCCAGGTAAACTTCCGGCCCGCCTTCAGGGCGTCATTGGCCAGGATGCAGCTGGCGGTTGAAATGTAGCCTTGCTCGATATCCGCAACCGGTTTGCTGCGGGTGTCGATGGCGCTAAGAAAGTCCATCATGTGATGGCGAATCGCCGGCGCGACATGCTTCTCCAACTCGGCTTCGTCCTTGTCTTCCGGAAACAAGTCGAATTCATACGCGACGTCCTTGTGGACCTTCTCGCCGTCGGCGCCAATGAAGTCGTACGCATATACGCTCGCCTTTAGCGTTCCCTTGTCGCCATAGAAAATCGCCGACCAGGCGTACTTCGGATCGGGATCGGGTGCATCGCCCCAGGAGCGATGTTCCCAATTGACGGTCAGGTCGGGGTACTCAAACGAGCAGCTCTGCGTATCGGTGATGTCGGCAGTTGCTTCCTTGTCGACGAAGATGCCGCCGGCCGACGAGATCCGCGTGGGCCAGCCGAGGTCGAGCATCCAGCGGGTCATGTCGAGCATGTGAACGCACATGTCGCCCACGATTCCATTGCAGTATTCCATGAACGCTCGCCAGCCGCGTGGGTGAACGATATCGTTATAGGGACGCATGGGCGCCGGTCCGGTCCACATCTCCCAATCCAGGTTTGCCGGCGGCGTGATCGGCGGGTGCACGCCCGGGGCACGCATATGGTAGTAGCAGCAGATGTCGACTGACCCGATCTTGCCCAGCTTGCCGGTCTTGATGAAGCGCTCGCGTGCCTCGACCAGATGCGGCGTACTGCGGCGCTGCGTCCCGATCTGAACGACGCGGTTATATTTGCGCGCGGCGGCAAGCATGGCCTGCCCTTCGACAACGTCGACGCTGATCGGCTTCTGGCAGTAGATATCGGCGCCGGATTTGGCCGCCTCGATCATGGGCAGCGCGTGCCAGTGGTCGGGTGTCGCGATGAGTACGATGTCGAGGTCTTTCTCCGCGAGCATCTTGCGGTAGTCGGAGTAAGTGCGCGGGGTCTTCTTCGAGGCTTGCCGGGCAGCGACATCCCCGGCACACTTGGAGAGCATGATGCTGTCTACGTCACACAGCGAAACCACCTCGACCGGAGATACCTGGATGAGCCGGAAGAGATCCGACTTGCCGTACCAGCCTGTGCCGATCAGTCCCACCCGGCGAACCTTCGACCGGTCGTATTTCTCCTCTCCATAAGTAGACTGCGCATAGGCGCCCTTGCGCGATAATGCGACGGCGGCCGCACTGGCTTGCAGAAACTGGCGGCGGTTGATGACCGGAAGATTCATTCGATTCGCACTCCTCAGGAAAGGAAGTTCTGGCGCAACACACGAGTATATGCTGCGGAGGATCTCGAATCGCCGGTGGGATGAATTTCAGGCGTAGAATAGTAGCAGATTGAGAAGGGGTTCAATCTTTACCTGCGCTAGTGAAAGGTAAACCGAAATGGCGCTTATGAAAATGTCGTGGCACACTGAGGGACGGCTTTCGGGCGGATGGGTAAAATCAGAGTCGACCGAGGCTTATCACCCCGTGTGGATGCAGTCTTCCTATCCTTCCGAGTCAAGCGCGCAGCGACACAGCCCCAACCGGTTGTCATCAGTATCACCGTTCGGCAAGCCGCGGTACGATTTCGGAACCCGAAACAGCGTGAAGCCCAATCAATTGGTCTGAAGCGACGGTCCAAGTTCGGATCCTCGACTGAAAGTCTCAACACAGCTTTAAACTACTACCATCGCCGGATATACTCGCAACATGTCGGTTATAACATCCTTCGGGATGCGTGACCTGGAGGTTGCGCTCAGCGACCTCGCGCGGCAGCAGTGGGATGCCATCGTGATTGGTGCGGGGCACAACGGGCTTACTTGTGCTGCGTATCTGGCGAAAGCCGGTAAGACCGTGCTGGTGCTCGAGGAGCGTTCTCGCATTGGCGGAGCCTGCACCATCGAGGAGACGGCGATGGGAGTTCGGTCGTCGCCCTGTGCATACCTGGCTGGCCTTCTGCATCCACTGGTAATTGAGGAATTGGGTTTCCCGGCTCGCGGTTACGCCTGGACACCAGCGACCGCCGGCTTGTTTGTCCCATTTGAAGACGGGTCGAGCGTGCAGCTTTACGACGACGATGATGCGTCTGAAGCCGAGCTGCTGCGCTTCGCGCCAGGTGACGTCGCCGGCTGGAGGGCTATGTCCGATGTGATCCGCCGAACGCGGGACGCGATACGGCCGCCCGGTGAGCGCGACATGTGGATTGGCGAACCGCCGACCCGAGATCAGATCGAGGAGAGGCTCGGCAATGATGAGGAAGCGCGCAAGCTTCTGTTTGACTGGTCGATGGCCGAGTTTGTCGAAAGATATCTCTCGGACGAGCGTCTGCAAATTGCGTATCTCGGCCAAGGCGTCATCGGGACCAACGCGAGCCCATTTGATCTGGGCACTGCATCCATACGGTTTCATCACGCATCGGGACGTTTGGGAGGCATGCCGGGCGCTTGGGGTTACGTTACCGGTGGCATGGGCACCGTTTCCTTCGTCATTGCAAGCGCCGCGCTGGAGGCCGGAGCGACCATCGCCATCGACACGCCGGTAGCGCGAATTCTACCGGGCGAGGGTGTGGTCCTGGAGAGCGGGGAAACGGCCCACGCCCCGGTTATCATCTCAAACGCTGACCCGCGCGTGACATTGCGGCTGCTGGGCGATGCGGCCGATCCGGCTTGGAAAGCTCAGGTAGAATCCGTTCCGATTGAGGGCTGCACGGTGAAACTCAACGTCGTGCTGCGCGAACTGCCGAACTTCAAGTCCCGGCCCGGAACGTTTGAAACACACCATCACGGACAGATCAACACGCCGCTGACTAAGCAGGAATGGAAGGACGGGTACGCAGCCGCGCGCGCGGGCCGCCTGCCGCAGCGCATGTGGACCGAGCTGTATTTTCAAAGCGTTCACGACCGTAGCGTGGTCCCGGACGGCTTGCACACGATGAGCGTGTTCTCGCAGTATGTTCCGTACAAGTTTGTCGAGGGCACGTGGGACTCGCGCAGGAGCGAAGTCGAGGAACTGGTGCTGGGCTCATTGGCGCGTTTCTGCAGTAATATCCCCGATGCGGTGGAAGATGCGCAGGTGTTGGGTCCGCCCGACATCGAGCAAAAGGTGGGACTGACCGGAGGGCACATCTTCCAAGGGGAGTGTCTACCGCCCTATATGTGGAGCAACCGTTTGCGGGCGAAGACGCCCATGCCGGGTGTCTACCTCTGCGGGGCGTGCACGCATCCCGGCGGTAGCGTCATCGCGATTAACGGGCGGAACGCGGCCATGGCCGTGTTGGGGGAGACGGCGTCTTCAGGCTGACAGAATGCCAATCAGCCGCTGGCGGAACCTTTCCGCCACCTCGGTGCTGGGTGTGATGACAAGGACCGTGTCGTCACCTGCGATGGTGCCGACAACCTCCTCCAGTTCTCTTGCATCGATGGCAACCGCCAGGGAACTCGCGTTCGCCGGTGAGGTACGCAAAACCACCAAGTTCTGGGCGATACGAACGTCGCGCAGGTATTCGTTGACAACATCCTCAAGGCTCGGGCCCGTTGCTTCAGCAGGAAGCCGTCGATAGCCCTCGGCCGTCTTAACTAGCCCGAGATCGCGGATGTCGCGCGAAAGCGTCACCTGCGTGGCCGCGATGCCGCGAGCGCTTAACTCGCGAGCTAGCTCTTCCTGGGTATGGATGGGCTTCTCGCGTATGATCTGGCCGATTTGTCCCTGACGGAAGCTCTTGTTCATTGCCCTGGCGCCGTGTCGATCGTTTGAGAGATCCGCTCCCGCATATGGTCCAGACGAACCGTCGCTTCAGCGAGCGCAGATTTAACCGCCGCCGGCGCTGTGCCGCCAGGCACGGTGCGAGTCTTCATGCCCTCCCTCGGTTGAAACAGCCGTGCCATCTCCGGCTTGAACTCAGGAGCGAACTGGCTCAGTTCTTCAGGGGTCCAGGATAAGGGATGCTTGCCGGCCTTGACGCTTTCCAGGACGAGCTTTCCAACCAGCTGATGAGCGCGGTGGAAGGGAACACCACTGCGGGCCAGCTCTTCGGCCAGATCCGTGGCCACTACCCAACTCTCTTCGGCCGCGGCCGCCGGCTTCGAAGTATCCAGTACGACGGACTCGGCGACGCCCTTTGCCATGGCCAATGATCCCGACACCTGGTGGAAGGCATCGAATAGCGGTTCTTTGTCCTCCTGCATGTCGCGATTGTAGGTCATTGGCAGACCTTTCATGGTGATGAACAATGACGTCAGATCGCCAAAAACGCGTCCCGACTTACCGCGAATGAGCTCCAGCGAATCGGGGTTCTTCTTCTGCGGCATCAGGCTTGAGCCGCTGGTTACGCCATCGCCCAACGTGATCCAATTGAACTCTTCGCTCGAATAGAGGATCCAGTCTTCCGCGAGGCGGCTGAGGTGAAGCATAACGACGGAAGAGGCATACAGGAAGTCGAGCGCGAAATCGCGGTCGGCCGAGACATCCATGCTGTTGCGCGTGATGGCAGCGAACTGGAGATCCTCGGCGATCTGCGGCCGGTCAAAGGGGAAGCCGCTTCCGGCCAGCGCACCCGAACCGAGCGGCAACACATTGATACGAGTGCGAGCTTGCTCCAGGCGTTCGAAGTCCCGGGCGAACATTTCAAAATACGCAAGCAGGTAATGCGGCCAGAGCACGGCTTGGGCCCGGCGCAGGTGTGTGTAACCAGGAATGACCGCATCAGGGTATTTCTGGGCGAGCGCAAGCATCGAGTCCAGAAGCGCGGCGAGTTGCTCCAGCAGCGTCGTCGAGCAGGCTCGCAGCCATAGCCGGACGTCGAGCGAAACCTGTTCATTGCGGCTGCGGCCGGTGTGAATTTTGTCGGCAACGCCGGCCACCTTCGCCTTCAACTTACGAATGACGAAGGTGTGGACGTCCTCATCGTCAGCGCCGTCGAAGTAATGCGGATCAGTGGCCTCCTCGCCGATGGCAGCGAAGGCGGAAACCAGGGTGGCGCTCTCGTCGGGAGTCAGGATCCCCGCGCGTGCCAAGGCTCTTGCGAATGCCTGGGAACCCTCCACATCGGCATGCACCAGCTTGCGGTCGAAGTGCAGCGAGCCGGAGAACTGCTCAAACACCTCTGATGGCCCGGTCTCGAATCTCCCACCCCACAGTTTCATGGATGAATTCTCTTCCGCCATCCGATGCTACTTCTTCAACGAAGCCCGCACCTTGATGGGCAGGCCGATGAGGTTGATGAACCCGAGGGCGTCCTTCTGGTCGTAGCTCGCGCCCATGGTGAAGCTGGCGATATCCAGGCTATAGAGGGAGTTGGGGCTCTTCCGGCTGACCGGCTCCAGGTTGCCTTTATAGAGCCGCATAGTGACCTCACCCGTCACGGGCTCGGCCACCTTCTCTAGAAACGCGTCGAGCGCCTCGCGGAGCGGCGTGAACCAAGTGCCGTTGTAAACCATCTCGGCGTAGTCGAGGGCCAGCTTCTGTTTGTAATGCAGCGTGGTGCGATCGAGCGTCAGGGCTTCCAGTTCGCGGACGGCAGCCATGAGGATAGTTCCGCCGGGCGTTTCATAGCAGCCGCGGGACTTCATGCCCACGAAGCGGTTCTCAACCAGGTCAATGCGCCCCACGCCATGTTCGCCGCCCAGCGCGTTGAGCTGTTCGAGCAGAGGAACGCCCGCAAGTTTCTTGCCGTTGATCGAGACCGGGCGGCCGGACTCGAAGCCTACCGTCACATCCGCTGGCTTATCCGGCGCGTCCTTCGGGCTCTTGGTGAGCATCCAGATGTGATCGGGCGCTGCGTTGGCGGGGTCTTCGAGTTCGCCGCCTTCATGCGAGATATGCCAGATGTTCCGGTCGCGGCTGTAGATCTTGGTGGTGGATTGCGCGATCGGTACGTTGTGCTGAGCGGCGTACTCAATGGCGTCCTCGCGGGAGTTGATGTCCCATTCGCGCCATGGCGCGATGACGGTGAGGTGCGGTGCGATGGCCTTGTAGGTCAACTCAAAACGGACCTGGTCATTGCCTTTGCCGGTGCAGCCATGCGCCAAAGCGTCGCACCCGGTCTTGAGCGCGACCTGAGCCTGGCGCTGCGCAAGCAGTGGGCGCGCTATCGACGTGCCCAGCAGATACTTGTGCTCGTAGACACCGCCCGCTCGTACAAGCTTCCAGAGGTAGTCGCTGACAAACTCCTCGCGCATGTCCTCGACGTAGACTTCCGACGCACCCGTCTTCAGAGCCTTTTCTTTAAGTCCGTCGAGTTCTTCGCCGCCCTGACCGATGTCGCCGCAGACCGCGACTACTTCGCAGCCATAGTGCTCCTTCAGCCACGGAATAATAATGGATGTATCCAGGCCACCGGAATAGGCAAGCGCGACCTTCTTGGCAATTACGTTACTCATTCAGTCTTTCTCCTCGTTCAGAATCTCATGCGCGTTAAACAGGCCCGGAGGTGAGGGCTACGTCACAACACACACAGCTCACCTCCAGGCACACGCCCGCGCCATCAGTAACCGGTGCGGACGATAGGAAACTTAAGGCGCATGTTCAACAGGCCTGACCACATGCCGATCCGGACCCCGAGCATCTGCTTTCTCGCGGTGGATCACTAGGGTGTGCCGGCGTTCCCCGGAAAACCGATAGCTGCTAATTACTGCAACAGCATTAGAAGGAGTGCCTTCTGGACATGCAGTCTGTTTTCAGCCTGGTCAAAGACCACCGACTGGGATGACTCCATCACATCGTCGGTCGTCTCCTGGCCACGCTTCGCGGGCAGGCAATGCATAAATACAGCATCCTGGCGGGCCTCGGCCATCAACGCGTCATTCACCTGATAGGGTGCGAAGATCTGCTTGCGCTGGTCGGCTTCGAATTCCTGACCCATGCTGGCCCACACATCGGTGTACACCGCGTGGGCGGCAGCCACAGCTTGCACAGGGTCGTTCGTAATTTCGATCTCAGCGCCGTGGTCATCGGCTAACTGAGCGGCCTGGAGTACGATTTCGGCGTTGGGTCCAAACCCCCGAGGCGTCGCGATGGAGCAGTTGATGCCGAGCCGCACCGTATTCAGGAGCAGCGAGTGCGCGACGTTATTGCCGTCGCCAACGTAGGCGAGTTTCAGGCCTTTGAGGCGGCCGAACTGTTCCTTCAGCGTGAACATGTCCGCCAGCGCTTGACAGGGATGATACATGTCGCTCAGCGCATTGATGACGGGAACGCGCGACCACTCGGCGAGATCGTCGATGGTCTGCTGCGAGAAGACGCGGGCCACAATGGCATCGGTCCAGCGGTCAAGATTGCGGGCCACATCCTTCAAAGGCTCCCGCTCACCCACCGGGCCAACCTGCGTTACTGCGTCGCCGCCGAGTTGCTTGATGGCCAGCTCAAACGTAAACCGTGTGCGTAACGAAGGCTTCTCAAAGAGGAGCGTGATGTAACGGCCCCTTAGCGCAGACGCAAAACGTGGACGGCTCTGCTTGACCTGATGGGTCAACTCAAGCAAACGGACCAGATCATCCGTGGATAAGTCGAGGTCGTGACGGAGATTGATCGCTCCGACATGGGCAGCAGGTTGAAACAGGGTCGCGGCCATCGCTTATTCCTCCTTCCAGGAATCTTTGAATATCTTAAACCGGCACAGCCGGAGTGAATGTTTATTCACTACTATGAATATTTACACATTCCGAGATGAAGGTCAAGCCCGCCGCGTTTCAAGAAAATGAGGGGTAAGGCGCTAATCCGGGCGACGGCCGGCGGACGAGGCTTCACGGGAAGCGGTGACGCCCCTTTTTGAGGTCGTCGAGGGGGTCTGGAACTGGCCCGGTTCAAGATTGATGGGCAGGGAAAAGAAGAAGGTAGACCCGACGCCCAGCCTGGATTCAGCCCACATCCGGCCGCCGTGGCGTTCCACGATTTTCCGTGAGATGGCGAGGCCCATTCCCGTCCCCTCTACATCGCGGCCATGGAGGCGCTGGAACAACCCAAAGATTCGTTCTGCGTACTGCTGGTCGAAACCCTGGCCATTGTCCTCGATGGCAAACACCCACTCATTGGCATCGCGGCGCGCCGAGACCTTAACCACCGGATCTTCAGCCCGGCGATACTTGATCGCATTCCCGATCAAATTCTGAAAGAGCTGGGTGATCTGAACCGAATCGGCCGCAAGGAAGGGCAGCGGGGTATGCTCCACGCGGGTGCCACTCTCACGAATCGACGCTTGCAGGCCGCTGGTGGCGTCGTTCAGTAGTTTTTCGATAGAAACCGGCCCTCTTGGCAGGGAAAGTTTCCGCAGGCGTACCAGGGCAAGCAGGCCGTTGATGAGGTCCGTCATGCGGCGCGAAGAGGTGACGATGTAGGTAATAAACTCGTCCGCGTCCGCATCCAGGCGGCCCTGGTAACGGGTTGCTAAAAGCTGGGTGAAGCTGGTGATGGTCCGCAGCGGTTCCTGTAAGTCATGGCTCGCGACATAGGCAAACTGCTGGAGCTCTTCGTTCGACTGGGAAAGCTCGCGGGTCCGCTCGGCGATACGTTCTTCGAGTTCGATGTTGAGCGCTTCGAGTTCCGCCTGTGCGGTCTCAGTGCCATGAAGGTAGCTGATCAGAGCGTTGTAGAGCCATAGCAGAACGCTCATCATGATGATGGCGCCGACAATAAAAAAGACAAAAGCGCCCCGGCTGAAATTGCGCTGGCGCTCCAGAGCCTGGCTCAGGGTCTTTCCCAGATCCACCTCCAGGTCGCCCACGCTCTTCCGCAACTTATCCATGGTGTCCTGCCCGTCTCCGGTCTTGAACAGGGTCAGCGCCTCGGCGAAGCCCTGCTTTTGCTGTGTGTCCAGGATCTTCTCCGCTTGGCCGAACAGCGTATTAGTAAGGAGGATGACGTGCTCGGTTCGGGGCTGGAACTGGCCCATGTCTTTGGTCAGTATGCGAGTGTAGTCGACTTCAGTCGGAAGCCTCGATTTGGCCTGTTGGTAAGGGGTCAAGTATCGTTCGTCGCCGGTCAGAAGGAACCCGCGCTCGCCGGTCTCGCATTCCTCAGCGAGCGATTGTAGCGTTAAGATCGAAGACTGCAGGTTCTGAATATTTCGGATTTGGATGTTGGCGCTGTCGCCACGTTGATTTGCCAGGTAGAAGAGCAGGCTGAAGGCCACGGGCACAAAGCAAAGCAGCGCGAGGCGGTGCCGGGTCTTGGTCTGTGAGGACACTGTCATGAAGTCAGCCCATCATCCGATCGTTTGTTCTTGAGGCGAGCCTGATAAACACATTTGGCCCAGCATTTGTTACTTCAACAGCGATGTCTTCATCGTTTAAAATCAGCCTAACAGCTTCGGAGCGTTTATGAACGGTATTATCTTCAACTTAAAGTGGGCCAAAGTAATCGGGATCGCGCTGGCTGCTCCGTGGCTTTGGGCGGCTTCAGCGCCGGATACAATCCACACCACGAGTGGTGAGGTGGTGATAACGCCAATCCAGCATGCCAGCCTTTTACTACAGGCGGGTGGCAAAAATGTATATGTCGATCCTTCCGGAAAGGAGTTGTTTGCGGGCCGGCCGAAGGCTGACCTGATTCTGATCACGGATATTCATGGGGATCACATGGACCCGGAG
>JBAUOG010000599.1:0-2661 GCA_049579625.1 Bryobacteraceae bacterium | reverse complement strand
AGCAGAATTGGCGTGAACTGTTGCCAGCGACCCACTATGGCCAGTGTTCAGAGCGTTAATGAGGTCGAAGGCTTCCGGACCGCGTACCTCACCAATGATGAGGCGGTCGGGGCGGTGGCGGAGCGATGCTTTGACGAGGTCGCGTATAGTGACCGCGGGCTCGTCGCGCCGGGCTTCGAACTGAAACCGGTTTGGCGCATTGGCCTGAATCTCGCGCGTATCCTCGATGATGCCGAGGCGTTCCTCCGGTGGAATCTCCGCCACCAGGGCGTTCAGGAGTGACGTCTTCCCAGCGCCGGTACCGCCACTGATAAGGATGTTTGCTTTTTCATCGCGGACCAGGGTCCTAAGCCGTTCGGCGAGTTGTTCGCTCAGAGAGCCAATGCGGACAAGCGTGTCGAGAGTGAAGTAGCGCCGCTGAAACTTCCGTATTGTGACGGTCGGACCTTCGGGCGAGACCGGGGGAATGGCGATGGCCACGCGCGAGCCATCGGGGAGGCGCGTGTCGAGCGTCGGCGCATCCGGCGTGATGTCCTGACCGAGCATGCGGGCGATCGACCGCAGCGCGTGGCCGAGGTATTCGTTGTGATCCCAGGCAACATCAACTCGCTGCAGGAGACCGGCGCGCTCGATGAAGACGCTGCGGTCCGCATTGACGATGACCTCCGAGATCCCGTCATCGCGCAGCAGCTTCTCGATGGGAGCGAGGTAGCAGAGGATGCGGTCGTAGGAAGTGGATTCGATCATCGGCTACAGTATCCCCACCCCGATGCCGGACTCTACACTCTGTTCTGGCTGTTTTACTTTCGAAGGCGGCCGTGTCCGGACGGGTTGAACCTGTTCCACCGAAAGAGCCGTCGGTTTGAAGGCGACGCGATTCAGGGTCGATTCGAGGTCGGCTTGATTATCCGTGTACAACTGAAGGTCATTCCTGCCTCGGCTGCCGGCCACGTAGGCCATGGTTTTGTCGTTCAAAGCGCGGACGCGCGAGTCTCCGGTATCGATGTGAATGAGCACCCGATCCATGGTGGCGCCCTGACTTGAGTAGCTGGTCATGGTGTAGCCGTAATCGAGGTGCCTCATACTCTGGATCTGCCAGGGAACGCGGCGATTGTGCTCGTCCATCCGCACGACGACATTTCCCTGAGCATCGAGGCTCTCAATGGTGCCGAGCTGCCGGTTGGCGACGCCCTTTTCCTTCCAATTAATGGTGAGCTGAATGCGCTCGCCGGCGGCGAACGACCGTTCTTGTTGTGCGTACAGCTGGCCGCCCCGTACGAGGGAAGGGTCGTAGCGGATCTCCTGACCGTCGGAGTGCCGTTTAACGACGACAACATTGTTCACCGTGTCGCGGCCGACAACGGTCGAGTAATCGCCCTTCAAGAACCCAATGCTTTCGTTCCGGCGACCATAACGGACGACGTCTCCGGCGTGATAGGAACTGGCGATTTTATGGTCCTCCTTGGTCAGATCCTGCCGAGCGACCAGAATCGGCAAGGAATAACGGTCCGGCCCCAGCTGGCCTTCCAAACGCAACTGATGTCGAATGGCTTGATTGATTTCGATGCGCGACTGGTTATCGGCGGAGACGACCAGGGTTGTTTCGGGTGACCTGGCGTAGTCGCGAGCCATCTCGGCGAAGCGATCGCGCCGATGCTCGACTTCGTGGATGCGGCCCTGGCTTTCAAAGAGTTCCAACGCTCCCCTGACGTTGCCGTCAGCCAAATGCTTGACGGCTGCCAGGAGCGCGGGATTGTTCTGCTGACGCACAATGTGATTCAAGTGATGTGTGGTCATGCCCGACGTTTGCAGCTGGTCGAAGATTCGGCCCGCATCGATCGACTGATGCTGGCGGGTATCGCCGGTCAGGAGGACGCGGTCGTCATGACGAATTCGAACTAGAAAGTCGTGCATGTGTTTGGTGGAGGAGAGGCTCGATTCGTCGAGGAAATAGAGGCGCGGCTTCTCCTGCTTGGTCGGTTCACGCCGCAGGTGCCGCTGCAAGGTTTCGGATTCGACGCCTGCGTCGCGAAGGGCCTTGGTCGCCCCGGACGTGGGAGCCAGGCCACGGGATTCATAACCGTGAGTCTCAGCCAGCTCCCGAATCAAACGAAGCGATGTCGTTTTGCCAGAGCCCGCGGCGCCCTGGAGGCCGATGACGCGGTCTTCCGTTGTCAGGACGCTCCAAACTGCCGCTTGCTGCGCGTTGTTCAGACGATGGCCATCCGGCGTTCGAGCGGACGAGATCTCTTCCTTGGTGACTCCGGGAGCAATCGGGCTCGACGTGCCAACGCCTTTCCGGACAATCGAAATCGTCGCCCTCTCCATGGCCAGCATCTGCGGCGTCGTGTAGCGGGCGCCGGGGGAATAGGTGCGATAGTGGTCGACCATCAGCAGATCCTTCCCCACGCCTAAATCCCGCTCGTGAATTGTCCGGCGGCTCACGATGTTGGCTTCCACATCCTTTAATCGGAGATGGCCTTGACCATAGTTCAGGGCATCGCGCGCCACTTGGAAATGATCGAAGACGGCTTCGCGCTCTGAGAGCCGGCGGATGGCGAAGGAGACGGCCTCGCTCGGGCCGATGGTGCGGGCAACCTCCGTTGCCTTGCCCCGACGCCGGGCTTCGTCGACAGCCTGCTGGGCCTCGTTGCCGAACTG
>JBAUOG010000598.1:0-15335 GCA_049579625.1 Bryobacteraceae bacterium | reverse complement strand
GCTTGAAGGTGGTCATGCGCCGAACGCACTACCCCAGTTGGCCGCGGCGAACATCAACTGCCGCATCTTTCCGGACGACACTATCGATTACGTTCTCGCTACGCTGAAAAAAGTCGTAGCAGACGATCAGGTCGCCGTGACCATAAAGGTAGACGAAGGCAAAGCGCCGCCTTCCCCAATGCGTCCGGACATCATGAAGGCTTTCAGCCAGGTCACCGATTCCATGTGGCCCGGTGTCATCACGCTTCCCAGTATGTCGACCGGCGCCTCCGATGGAAGGTATCTTCGCGCGGCAGGCATCCCGACTTACGGCGTCCAAGGATTCTTCCTCGACCGCAACGACGTTCGCGCCCATGGCCGCGATGAACGGATGGGCGTTGAATCGTTCTACGAAGGGCAGACCTTCTTATACGAGTTGGTGAAGAAACTATCGACGCAGGGAGAATAAAAGCGTTGGACGCCTCAGTTCGATTCGGCGCCTTGCTTCTTGAACTGCATGCAGTTGCCAATATGGTGGCTCAGCATCAGAATCAATGGGGCGAGATCCTCATGCGCATCCACACCTTGGGGCCCCGCGCAGGATTGTGAGCCATCGGGCTCGTTCTCGATGGCTTCGAGGTCGTAATGCGAGCCCGCTCGCAGCACAAGCACTGCCTTGCCTTTCTCGTCCGTATTCGCGTTCACGGCTGTCACGGAGTTGTCCCAGATGTCATCAAAGGCGAGGATCGTCGCTTTCGGAACGGGCTTACCATTGAAGTCCAGCACCGTCACCTGAAGCGGGATGCCCAGCGGCGGCGAATCGGGAGGCAGGAAGAACTTGAGATTGTCGGCCGCTTCCCCGGGGCTTACCGCGACAACAGCCGCTTCAGCTCGGTTAGCCGTTCCGGGGAAAAATACCCTACGATAATAGGGCTTTCCGTCCTGCGGTGAAAAGTCCATATTCGCGGCGAACACGTATGACCCGGGCGCCAGTTGGGCGAAATCAAATGCGCCGTCGGAGTCGCTCGTGACATATTTCGCCTGCCAGGTCCAGGGCTCGTGCGGTCGGGCGTCGGCCGCCTTCGCCGTGAGATACACCCCGGCGGCTGGGGTTCCGTCCGAGAAATACGCATGGCCGCGAATATGTCCATCGAGGCGCGTGCTCCATGGTATTTGGGCGCAGGCGTGATCAGTGACTGTGACGGTCTGGCTAGGGAAGGGTGCGTACCGAGGTGGCGCAGTTGCCGTCACGACGTACTTGCCCGGCTTGAGGCCATCCGCCCGGAAGTCACCATTGGCACCGGAGGAGACAGTCTTTGAGTCGGGGCCGCTAATTGAGACCGCGATCTTGGCGAGACCGGATACATCATAGCCGCCCTCCGGATTGGGATGAGCCGTAGTTATGGTGCCGAAAATCGTTGCGCCGGGCAGGGCTTTAGGCAGGCACTCAATCCACTGGATGTCCGGGTCTTCCGCCGCATTCGCCACGTCATGAGTTCGGGTGCAGTGATTTGTGGTCAGTTCCCCGTTCGGCGCCGCATCGCCGTACACCAGATACTCGTGCCCCAGCTCAAAGCTAAAGCCGCACGCAGAACCTTGATCATGAGTGTGGACAACCACCTGCTTGTCGAGACTGCCGCGATAGACTTTGGTGATCTCAAAATGAACAAGGTATTGCCCCGGACCGACGATGGTCACTGTCTTCCCGTTGAAAACCTTTTCCTCGGGCGGATTGTCGTAAGCATGCTCGATCCGAACCACGTGACCCGAGAAGAGCACGGCGGTATTCCAGTAGACGGAACATACCGGGTTGTGACCAGCACAACTGCATGCAGAACCCGAGCCTGCGCCAAGAGCCGCGAACGCAATGAACGCCAGTGCTCTCGCGACGGTCTTCTTCATGCTGAGAATTCGACGTGCCCGGATTCGGTGTCGTTGCGAGCGAACTGCCGTCTCGAATACCATTCGCGGACTCGCCCATACCAACTCAAATGCTATACTTTCGCGTGAATGCGAAAACTACTAGCCATCACAGCTCTCAGCGTATCTGCCCTGGCGGCGCAGACTTCCTCCATAAGCGGCGTCTGGAAAGCGGACCTCGAAAAAAGCAACTTCGGGCCACATAAGGTTTCGAACTATCTCGTTCTGATTGAACAAGAAGGCAGCAAGGTGACCGAAACCACCGGTGCCTGGAGTGATCATGGGCAGGACCGCCAGAAGGCAACCTTTACCACGGACGGCAAAACCAGCCGGGGCTCCTTTCAAGGCATTCCGACCCGCACCACCGCATCCTGGACCGGAAACACGCTGAACGTGGTGATTGCCGTGGCCGGGCGTCCCAATGTGGTCACCGAGAAACTCGACCTCTCCTCCGATGGCCAGACCCTGACGGACACAATCAACTTGGGCGGCACGCAGTCAAACACCGTGATCCTGGTGAAGCAACCAGACTCGGCCGGCGAACCGCTCCGTCAGCCGGAACAGTTGGCCGGCGCAATGTTCAAGGATCTGAGCACACCCCTTAAGGACCTGCCGAGGTCGCAGTTCATCAATACCATGCGCTACTTCACCTTCGCGCTTGGTAAGGACTGCCAGTTCTGCCACGTCGAGGGCCACTTTGATTCAGACGAGAAAAAGACCAAGGTCATGGCAAAGAAAATGATCGCGATGAACGTCTCCATCAATGAGGGCACCTTCGAAGGCCGGCAGGAAGTCCGCTGCTATACCTGCCACCAGGGTCACGAAGAGCCGCCTCGCCCAACGTATCCGGAAGTGGGCAAGTAAGCCGCAAACTGGCTTTCCATCTGGGCGCGTATGCCCAAAACCATCTCCAACCCCTGAGCGCCAGATTTGCCAAGCGACGTCCACCTCGACGCCTTGGCAATGCAAGTGCTCACCGTGATGGTCGGAGTGAGGATTTCGCTATCTCATGGCTCGGTCAATCCGTTTGAGTTGGCGTCAGTCAACTGAAAGGAGCATTTTCGGCTCTTGATGAAGTCCGCACGAAGCGAGTTCGTCCACGCAGCAGGGCGGGTAGGAAGCGAGTAGAACGAACCTGTGGGTGGCCGAGCTAAACCGGAAAGAATACGCAGCAACAGGTTCCACTGTAGTGTTTCTAATTGAATGAGCGCACCATCGCTCACCCGCCCGGAGAGAGAATGGTCTTGACCGCTGCATTACTGCGGACTTGGTTTTGCCCGGTAAGAATTTCACCGTTTCAGCAGTATCGGATCCGGACGTTCGCGAAAATGATTCTTTGTCCCACGTGCCTTACGCCGACCACGCACCGATCACGAATGCGGCTGCAGGATGTTCCTTGGCTGATGCTCCTGTTTCGCCCCTACCGGTGCATGAGTTGTTACCGGCGCTTCTACAAGTTCTATGGCTTCGGCGCCCAACAGACACGCACGCCAGAACCATCAAAAGAACCGTGAATATCTCCGAACCGCAAGATCCGAAGGATTCGGTATTTTCCGGACTCGCATTGGGTTGCGGCGCGCAACTGGTGGTGCTGATTGTCAGTGGCCTGTTGCTGGACAAAATGGGTGGCTGGCTGAAACTGGACTGGGGCTGGTGCCTCTACCTTGCCTGGATTACCCAGTGGCTAGCGCTGGGACCACTGATTCGCTTAAAGCAGCGCGAGGAAGCCTTCAGAACGGTCAACGGACTCTTGACCATGGGTGGACTACTGATGTTAGCTACGCTGATCATCTGGGCCATCGCGGCAGATCTGTCCGGCTGATCCTCTTTCAGATTTCGAGTGCCAACGACCGCGTTCGTGGCTGCTCAGCAAGAAAGCGAAGAACGGGATGATAAGGATCGCGTGCAATCCCAAGAAGTGCGGTGTGCGGAGGTTGCCATGCAAGCGACGGTGTGGGCGCCGAAGACTGCCGGACAATGCGTGATCTTGATCTGTTCTAACTGATCTGGCGTGGGACGAAGCATCATTCCACCGCCCAGTACCGATCACCGTATCTCAGAAAAGGGACGTACGCCGGAACGCTCGGCTGATAGACGGCGTGTCTGCTCAGTTCTTTGCGCCAGGGGGTGTCTTCATCAGCTGCTTCGTCAAGTCCGGAATGCTTTCGGGATAGCGTAACGCCTCGAGCTCCAAGGCTTTGAAATCGAAGGGAGTGCCGAGGAAAGCTCGCCGATCGGCCGGCCGCGGTGGTCCCCCCGGAGCGCCTTCGGGCGGAATCTCAGCCGGCAGGTGAAAAGCATACATGCTGCCGCCGCCCAGCTCTTCCTGCGGATATCGCAGCAGCCATGAGCAGTTGTGGCCATCCAGGATCATATTGGCCGAGACGACGACCCAGTGGCCGGCATCGGCCGGTCCCGGAGCCTGGCAGTCCCATACGTGTGATTGCGGGACGTACGCAGTGTCGTCCGAAAGCGCATAGCTGTCCAAGGGCAAATCTTGAAGTTTGTGGCGTTCGACGAACTGCTTTACCTCCGGCAAGGACTGGTTCCAGTCGACATTGGAATCGCTCATCAGGACGTAGGCGGGCTTTCCCGCCCCCAGCGCGTTGACGTAGGGTAGATACCAGGGGTAGGTGCGCGCGGCGCTGATCAAACAACTGAGGACCAGCACCGCTACCGTCCCCCGCCCAGCGTACGCGAACATCCGGGGCATTCCCGGCATGTTCTCCAGCAGTCGTGGCATTGGAGCCACCATCAGGATCAGAAGGGCGTAAGGAACGCTGAAATGACGCACACTGATATCGAAGTGGCTCAACATACATACGGCGGTAAACACAACCAGAGTCACCCAAAGAGTTCGCCAGTGCATTTGCAATTCAAGCGGAATCGCCTTGGTGGCCGATTTCGCTCTGCGTTTGCGAACCAATCCAAGGATCAGTGACAGCATCAACAGGCCCAGGAAGCCCAATTGTGATTTCAGGGCAAACACCACCGGATAGTAAAACCAGATGCCGTGCGGGTAGACATGGCCAAACAGGAAGCTGGGACGGCTGGCGGTGAACAGGACCATGAACATTCCTCCCAGATAAAGGACCAGCGGGAGAAGCAAACGTCTGAGCACCAATGCAGGGACGTCGCTACCGATCCGTTCAAGAATGCTTGTCGGCTGATTCCATGAGAAGACGAAGTAGAACACATACACCAACACAGCTGTCCAGAACACACATTTCCACGTGGCCCGCCAGCGGAGTCGCCGCCATGCTTTTCGTTGGCCTGGGTCGGACGGCTGATCCAGAACCGGCATCCAGCGCGTTGACAAACCGGACGCGAAAAGCCCGAGCAGCAGAATCGGCGCCGAAAATTTTGATAAAAACGCGCCGGCGAGTGCCAGGGTGAAAAGCCACCGGTTCGCCGACCGAGGTTCTCGCCACAGGCTGCCGAACGCCCAAACGGACACGACGGAGAACAAAGCGATCGCAATGTCGGTCAAGACTAACGGGCCGAAAACAAGAAAGATCGGCGCGCTGACGTAGACCGCGAGGCAAATAAGCCCGGCGACCACGCCACCGAGTCGCCGGGCACAGATGAAGATTGCCCATCCCAGCGCCAGGGTTAGCAGCAACATGGGAAAGCGTGCCCAGCTAAGAACGGTTGTCGGATTGTTCCAGCGGGAGATCACCCAGTGGCCGAACGACCATTCGCCGAGGAAGGCAAACATGAAGTCTTTGCTGTTCGTCCACGCCGGTCCCGCATAATCGGCCTTCGTTCCGCGAAGCGTAAGAGCTAAACCCGTTAGAGCCTTGGCCAACGGCGGATGTTCAGGGTTCATGCGCAGGTCGAGTTTTTGAACGTAGCTCAGGCCGGCGCCAATATGAGCCACCTCGTCAAACGTTGGAGATTGGTGCAGGACTGCACCGAAAGACAGCAGCGCCATGAAAGCCAGCAGCAGAATCGCTGCAAAGATGCCGCCGAGCCTCCGATCGCGAGCGGGAATCATCCTGGCCGAAGTTTATCATCGCGGGCACAAATGCAATGAGTCTAATCCGCCTACCCGTCACTTAGCAAATGTTTTATCCTGTCACCGCGTGGGGCCGAATGGACAAACGGGCCATTTTCCCCTACACTTAAGACGTCTGAGCAACCCCGCCCACTCTTCAGACCGTCTGCGCTAAGTCAGATCTTCTGAACTCTTACTCTTAGCTTAAAATCGGGAGCGGTCATTGGTGTCTCTCGACTCAAGGGGTAACGGATTCAGGATCGCATTGTAGTAAGACGAGTGAAAATGACGCCGCAACACGGCGAGGTGATCGCGGTTGCCAAGGGTGTGCATCTCGAGGACGAAAGCGTTAATCCAGCCGCGTTGAAGATAGGCGACCGCATCCTGTTCAGAGAGTACTCCGGCGATGAAATCCGGCTTAGTGGCGAAACCTACCTCATGATGCGGCGCGACGAAATCATTCGGGTTTTGGCAGACGCAGCGGAGTCTGACGAGGAGGCGGCGAATTGATGTTATTCGAAGAATGCCCCACTCGGTCATTCACGCGAGCATCTGTCCAAAACAATGCGCCCGAATGTTCTGGCATATACGGCCTCTCGAACAACCGTGAATGGGTCTACATTGGCGAGACCGATAACATTCGCGCACACCTCATCGCACACTTGGGCGAAATTGGAACAAGCGTTAGCGTTCGCCGGCCAACGGGATTTCGATATGAAGCTTGTGCCGTCGGATCTAGAACAGCGCGACGGACCAGGCTAGTCCGCGAATTTGCACCATACGTTAACGGGCGCTCCTAAAGCGAGCGCGAAAACAGAAAGAGAACTACACATGTCTTCACAAAATGGCGACCGCGCCCGATCCGATAAGCAGACCACCAAACGACGCCTCCGCCGGCTGCAACTCCGGGCCATCCGAAAGAGCACCGATCCAGCTGTTGTGGTGCCTCAACCGGCGCCAATCAAGAATTGAAGCTAGTTGGCCGGCGAAATCTTAAATGCAAACGCGTAGTCACCGGGCTTCGTCGCCGGCGTCTCGATGGTCAGGGCCTTGGCGTCGCGAGTCCACTTCAGCTTGGCGTCGGAACCGAGTAGCTGGATGCTCTGTATCTCGCCGTAAGCGCCGCCCTTGGCTAGCGACTTGATCACCACCTTGCCATCGGCTGGCCAATCGAGAGCAATCGCGTAGAGATTGCCCGCCTTGGTCGTGAAGCGGATGTCGTGGCTGGTGAACGGCTGCCCCGCCGTGTCCTTAAACGACCCACCAACAGACTTGGTGGGGCCTTCGCCGGCAATCGTCCAAGGGCGAGTCCCATAGATGGCATCACCATTGGCATCGAGCCACTTGCCCATCTCCAGCAGCACGTGCTGGGCTCCTTCCGGAATTGTGCCATCCGAACGCGGTCCGATGTTCAGCAGCAGCGCACCGTTCTTGCTGACGATATCCACCAGCTCGTCGACCATCGAGTCGGGCGTGCGGAACGTATCGTTGTCGATGTAGCCCCAGGACTTTATGCTGACCGACGTATCGGTCTGCCAGAAGAGATTCCGGGAAGAGTCCAGTTTGCCGCGCTCGATGTCCAGGACCGCGGTGCCCTCCGGGAAAGCCTTGTTCTTATAGTCGATGGCGACGCCCTTGTCCCATTCGTTGCCGCGATTGTAGTAGAAGGCGGCGAACTTCTCGAGATACGGCTGGAAGGCTGGCTGCTCAATCCACCAATCGAACCACATGATCTCGGGGTGATACTTGTCCACGATCTCCGAGCTGCGTGCCAGCCAGTTGGTCATCCACGCGTCGTCGGGCACGGTGTCGTGGCTGGCGCCCTTCTCCTTCTGGACGTGTGCGGGCGCATAGAGGCCGGCGTTCGCAGGATCTTTCACGTCGGAATCGAACTGCATGCCACCTTGATAGAAGAACCAATGTTCAGCGCGATGCGAGGAAGCGCCGAAGTGCAGGCCTTGCTTACGCACGGCCACCGCGAGATCGCCGACAATGTCGCGCTTCGGCCCCATCTTGGCTGCGCTGTAGTCGGTGAGACCGGAATCGTACATCGGGAAGCCATCGTGGTGCTCAGCCACTGGGATGACGAACTTCGCCCCAGCTTTACGGAACAGTTCAGCCCAGGCGTCCGGGTCGAACTTCTCGGCCTTGAACATTGGGATGAAGTCCTTATAGCCGAACTTCGATTGCGGCCCGTAGGTGGCGACGTGGTGTTTGAATTCAGGGGTGCCCTGCATGTACATTTGGCGCGGATACCACTCACTGCCGAATGCGGGAACCGAATACACTCCCCAGTGGATGAAGATGCCGAACTTGGCATCCTGATACCACTCGGGGACGTGGTACTTCCTGAGCGAATCCCAGGAAGCCTGGTAGGGGCCTTTGGCAACCACAGCGTCGACGCCCTCAACCGCCTGCTTGACTTGGCTCTCATAGCCCTTCTGATAGCCCTGCGCAAACAGTGAGCTGGCGGCGAGCACAAAAACGGGGAAGATCAACGTGTTCGTTCTCATAGGACTTTGGCGTTCATACTCTATCAGAGCCCTCGGCTATTCCCGGCTCAGCAGGCGCTCGGTCAAGGTCCGGCTGGACGGGGCGAATTGCAGGGCCGCAGCGCGGAGGTACGGCCGGAATTCGCGCTTCCAGTATTCGGTGAATCCGGTGCGCTGGATCTCGTCGAGCGAGCGCGCATAGTGGCCGAGCAACGCGTCGCCGAGCACGGCGCCGGTGCGCTTGGCGCCCGACTTCGCGGCCCGGGAGAGCCAGTAGATGTTGGCCGGCATCTGGGCCACGGTCGAGACCGCCATCAAAGAGCAGAGCGCGAAGACTGACCGGTCCTGTTCTGCCGCGTCGTGGACCAGCCGTTTCCAGACATGTTCCAGCGTGGCCGCCTGCGGCAGGTTGGCGCGCGGGATGCGAGGCAAGCTCTCCTTCAACTTCGCCCACTCCTCGCGAAGGCTGGCGATATCCAGCGGCGGCTGGTTCAACGTCTGAGCCAGTTGGCTACTGGTCCGTTCCAGGCCATCCAGCAACTGCTCAACATTCTCGAATCGGGCATTGCGGTCGAGCAACCCGTCCTGCTTCAGCGCGTCGCTGATCTGGGTGATCAGGGAGTGCCCTGCCCCCGTAGCATCGGCCAGCGCCGCCAGCACCCAGATGGGCGAGACGTGGATAGTCAGCAGGCCGAGCACTTCGATACCACGGCTGGCGCCCGAACGAAGCAGGAAATCCTGAGCCAGTTTTCCCTCCTGCGGGTATACGCCTTCGACACGTCCCACTTCTTCAATAAGGAAGCGAAGCGTTACTTCGACCATCACACGGTAGAGCGCCGTGCGCCGGATCCGCACCGGCAATATGACGTTGCCGATCTCGCGCAGCAGCCCGCCGGAGAGCGCGCTCAGGGATCGCACCACCCGCTCCGGCAGGGACAGAACGAAGTGGTAACGTGAGCGTGCTCGTGGTTTCACCTAGTTACGCTTGGTCAGGAGCACCTTCGCCTCGACCGGCTTCCCGTCCCGCAGGACCTTGACGATCACCGTATCACCAGGCTTGTGTGACCGCAATGCATAGGTGAAGTCGTACAGATTCTCGATCGGCTTGCCATCGAACTCCACCAACACGTCGCCCGGCTTAAGGCCGGCTTTGTCGGCAGGAGATCCGGCGCGGATGTCGGCGAAACGCACACCGTGTGCTGGGCCGCCAAAATCGGGAATACTGCCGAAGTCAGGCCCGTACCCGCCGCCTCCCGGTGCGACGCCACCCGCGTGAGGGTTGATCGCGACGCGAACAAACTGGGGACGATCGGGCGCATCAGCCAGGTCCACGGCTATCTCCGAGATCTCACCCAACAGGCGGACGGCATCTTTGGCATTGATCTTGTCCCAGGTATCGCTGGGTTTGTGATAGTCGCTGTGCAGGCCGGAGAAGAAGAACAGAGTGGGTATCTGCTTGGTGGTGAATGAGGTGTGGTCGCTGGAGCCGTAGCCGCCCACTTCCGATTCGTCCGATTGGAAACCGGCGGTCTTCGTGGCCTGCTGCAAGAACGGCTTAAAGGTTGAGCCCGTACCGACGCCGCCCACGTAAACTTTGTTGTCGCGCAGGCGGCCGATCATGTCCATGTTGATCATGGCGGCGGCATCACTAAGTGGCTTGAGCGGGTGATTGACGTAGTAGGCCGAGCCGAGCAGCCCCTCCTCTTCGCCGGAGAAGCAGATGAACAGGAAACCACGTTTGTGTTGGCCCGATGCAGCGAGATGGCGCGCGAGTTCGATCACGCCTGCCGTGCCTGAGGCGTTGTCGTCGGCCCCGGGATGGATAGTTCCAATGAGCGAAGGAGCGAGCGAATCCTGCTCGCCTTTGCCGAGATGGTCATAGTGGGCCCCAATGATGACGTACTCGCTGGTTTGGCCTGGGTAGTAGCCGATTACGTTATGAACTATCCGCTTCTGCTGCTGCAGCTCCACTGTGATGCTGGCCGTGACGGATGCGGGAAGCAGGAACGAATGTGGCTTGGTGTCCTTGTCGATGGCTACGGTTAAGTCCTTCAGACTCTGTTTGGATGGCGCCAGAATCTCGTCGGCCACCGTGCTTTTGATCTGTTCCAGCACAATGCCATAGTTTTCAATCCCGACCAGAGGCTGGAACTTTTCGAGTTGGTCCTCATCGCCAGGATGGTTGGGCGTGTCGTTGACCAGTAGGACACCCCGTGCGCCGTGCAACTTCGCGTTCACGAGCTTGCTAGAGATCTGGGAGTGGACGGTAAAGTTCTTGCCTTCGAAAACGCTCTTCTCATCCGCCTCCTGCGGTTCGTGGCGGAGAATCAGGACGATCTTGTCCTTGGCCTCGACCCCCTCATAGTCGTCGTAATGGTATTCCGGAGCAGTGATGCCGTAGCCAGCGAAGACGATGGGGCCATGCGCCGAGCCATTAGCGCTGAGGTTGATGGGAACGAAGTCCTGCAGCTGTTTGAAGGCAGTCTGTTTGCCGTTGTCATCCACAGACAACTTGTCGCCCTTACCGAGACCGGTTCGCGCCGTGACCTCGTAGTTGTCAAGGTAGTGAGGCCCCACCGGCTGCAGCCCGGCTTTCTTGAACCAACTCGCGATATAAGAAGCGGCCTTGTTCAGCTCCGGAGTGCCGGTGCGGCGACCTTTCAACTCCGGAGAGGCCAGGTACTTGATGTGCGCAAGGTAGGCGTCGGGCGTTATTTCATATGCGGCGATCGCCAGCGCCGGTGCGAGCAGCAGGGCCGCCCGAATCAACACAGAAACCCGGCGGGTCACTTCGTCACCCTTGTCGAGCCCTTGCTCTCGACGGCAGGTGGTGTCCAGTCGGCCGTGAAGACATTGAACTCGTAGCGCGCGGCGGCCTTCCAATCAGACACGAAAACGATCCGATGTCCATCGGGCGAGAACTCCGGAAACGAGGTGAAGCTGCCGTAGTTGGTGACCTGCTGCAAGTTCGAGCCGTCGACATTAACGAGGAACAGCTCAAACTTCCGTCCATCGCAGTTGCGCATGTTGGAGGAGAAGAGGATCTGCTTGCCATCAGGCGTAAACGTCGGAGCGAAGGAAGCGCAGCCAAAGTTCGTAATCTGCTTGACGCTCTTGCCATCCGCATCGGAGACGAAAAGTTCCATCTTCATCGGGCTGGTGAGATTGTCCTTGAGCAGCTCAGCATAGCGCTGCTTGGTTTCGGGTGTGCTGGGGTGGTTCGCGCGCCATACCACCTTCTTGCCATCGCGTGAGAAAACGGGTCCGCCATCGTAGCCATAGCTCTTCGTGAGCTGCTTCTTACCGGAGCCGTCCAGTTTCATGGTCCAGAGGTCGAGATCGCCGGAAGCCAGGGAGGTATAGATGATCTCTTTCTTTTTCCAGTTGACGGTTCCTTCGGCATCGTAGCCGGGCGCGTCGGTCAACCGCTTTAGATCGGACCCGTCATCTTTTGCCAGGAAAATGTCATAGCTGGAGTAAACAGCCCAGACATAACCTTTGCTGCGGTCCGCAGTGGGAGGGCAGGCATCACCGGCGAGATGTGTGGACGCATAGAGGATGTGCTTGCCGTCAGGAAGGAAGTACCCACATGTCGTGCGACCCTTGCCGTTGGAAACCATATGTTGGTCTGACCCGTCGGCATTCATGATGAACTCCTGATCGCACTTCTGGTCGCCTCGGGTTGACTGGAAGATGAGGCGCTTGCCGTCGGGTGACCAGTAGGCTTCGGCGTTCTCGCCGCCATTGGTGAGTTGTTTGACATTCCCAAGCCAGGTTGCCGGCGCATCTTGCGCAACAAGCGGAAGCCAGGCTGACAGCGCGGCCATGCAGCCCAAGGCCAGCACTGTACGCGAATTCATGTTCATTTAAAGACCTTTCACGTGTTTTCCTATACTAACCCGCGACCTCGTTACTGACCGCAGGTTTGGGATGCGTAGTCCTTTCGGCGACAACCTGCCCCGAAACCCACGGAAAAAACGAAGCCAGATACTCGGCCTGAGGTTACCCGTAGTTCCGGCCGAGAAGCTCAATCCACGATTGTGCACTCGAACTCATATGTAACTTTCTAAAAGAGTTAGCAACGGATCGCGGCAGACAAAACCGGCTGCGCGGCCAACTCGGGCACTTCGTGGGGCAGCTCTGCGAAACGAAGTGTCGTCACCCCATTCGCGCCGACTATGCCGACTCTGACTGAAGTGTCCACCTCCGCCTCCGGGAGTTGTTCAGATCCGATCGAAGGCGACCCGGGTCCCATCGCCCTAAGGATTACGAAACGAACTCGAGTCGGACCAGAAATGGGGCCACGCACTGTGCATTCGAACTCATCTCATTGATCCTGCAGTAGTTAACCGAATCTTATCCTCGAATACCGAACGGGTTACGAGCCGACGGCATGTTCACAGATCGAAATGCGCAACGAACTTCCATGACCGGATTCAGTTCACCCCCAACTGATGAGAATGTGTCGACCCAACCAGGGGCCTTGTGATGTCCACGGGCAAGCGGGGTAGACAAGCCCGCCGCAGGTTGGCAACCCGCCACAGAATTTTCGAAAGAAGTTTCGTGAATCGGGGATGAACATGTTGTGCCCCGTCCGGTGATTCCCAGAGCCGGATGTGTGCATCCTGCTCTGAGGCGGAGAGCAGCGCGGCGAGGGCGCCCGCCCCACATCTGCAGCGAAATTCTAAAAAACGAAGCCAATTCGACCGACCCCAGTGGCGTTTGCAGACCAGATTTCTTTCATGATGACTGGCTGATCGACAACTTCGAGTAAGCCTGCTTCGCAAGCCATTGAGATTGCTCGATAGATTCTGGTTTCCGTTCTGTGACCCACACGACCCCGCTTAGGGTCTCGGGCAGTGCGGAGCGGAGTGCGCCGGATGCGCCGTGACCCGCCCGGAACTCAGGCTGTGGATCACCGGCAGATCGGGGAGCCACCGGATCGCCGAGCCAATTCGAGGATGCACACGACGGCAGCGGGTGGCCAAACCTAGAGACATGCCCCAGCACCTGGCAGTTCGGGCTATAATGCCTGACAATTCGCGCGACCGGAAGCTTGCAGTTCAGTGCCGGCTATCCGGTAAGCGGGGGAGGAATCAGATGCGAGGAATGCCTTTTGTGCTTGGGTTAGTTCTGGTCGGTCTGTCTCTTTCTGGCGTCCCTGTCAACTCGAAGAGCGTTGACGAGTCAGCGGCTATCAAGCAAACCGCCCTTGATTATCTGGAAGGGTGGTACGAATGCAATCCTGAGCGAATGGAGCAGGCGGTGCATCCTGACTTGGCGAAACGAATTGTTATCAAGGATGTACAAACGAGGCGCGACCGGTTGGATGAAATGAGCGCTCTTACAATCGTACAGGTGACACGCGGCGATTGCGGCGGGAGGAAGACGCCCAAGGAAAGCCAGCGAAAAGAGATCACAATTCTCGACACGTATGAGGATATGGCAAGTGTCAAGGTTGTATTTACCGGTTGGGTCGATTACCTTCACATGACTAAGTTCAATGGCAGGTGGGTAATCGTGAATGTTCTCTGGCATCGCAAGCCGAAAACGGAACAAAAGTAGAAGAGCGCCCTCCGTGACACAAGCCATCGATGAGCGGATGCGCAGCGGCGAACCGTAGCGCCGTTTTCGGCCGGGCACCGGACTACATTAGAGAGTGGCCGATCAATGAAAGGTCAGATCACCTGCAAAAGAGGAGAAGAGCTTGAAATACGTAATCAACTGGTTCGAACGCCCGCAACGTTCGCCTATATAGAGTATGAGAATGCGCAGAAGCGAATCCATGAGGTGTTTGGCCAGTGGAAGGCGCCAGCCAATTTCAAGATCGAGTTTTTCGTGGTGCGTGTGCGAGTGGGGTGGGCATATGTTGGTTGACTGCGACGATCCACTAAGAATTCACAAGTTTTGTTCCATGCTCCCTGCATTTGTATTTCAAGTGCACCCGGTGATCCCCGTCGAGGATGCGGTCGGGGGCGAACTCGAAGTAATCGCGTGGCGCGACGGACTGAAAGGCCAATGACATACTCGATCATATGTCGCCAGGCCGCTCCGTCGAAAACGATCCAGAATCGTAGTGTGGCGCGGGCCCGTATCCCCTCCCTCACGGTCGGGGTTCTGTGCCGTATAGGGTGGCTGCGCTACTGTCATTTTCATTAGTTCCGATGGGGCTGGGTCCATATGGGCTTGCTGACGCGCGCGGCCCGGAAAGAAGCGCCGGTTCCGTCCTGCCGAGATCAGCAACGATTCGACCGGACCTAAATCGTCCGCGTTGTTGTTGTTTCTGCGTCTTCCGCCCGTTGTGTTTTGTTCGTAAATGCGTTCAACTGCAGTTATGAGCCCACATTTCTTGCTCAGCAAGCTATTCGGCTGTCTGCTGGTAGCTTTGCTAGTAAATGTCACGCTAGCCCAAGCCCAATCGGGGCTAGAGCAGGTTCCTCCTGGTGTTTCCATCGCATATTTCGAGCATATTGATGAAGGAATTTATGCCGGATCAAAACCTCATACCGAAAAGGATTTCGAGTTTCTCCAGTCGAAGCACGTTAAGTACATTCTGAATGTCAAGTTCCTTCCGTTCTTCACCGGTTCAGAGAAGAGAATGGCCAAACGCTATGGCATGACTTTTATTTCGATCCCCATGAACGCCTCTCCTGTGGCGCCCCAGGAGAAACACGTCAACCGGATCCTTCTGACGATCAGAGACAAGCAGTACCAGCCCATCTACATTCACTGCGTTCTCGGCCGCGATCGCACAAGTTTGATCGCTGGGCTCTATAAAATCTACTTCCTGGGTGTTTCGAAGACCGAGGCATGGGAGGAAATGAAAGAATCGGGCTTCCGGACTCCATGGTATCTACGCGGCTTGAAAACATATTTTGACAAGCACGCGACCAGCCCTCCGCCGTTGGCAGCAAGCAACTAGGCAAAGTACTTACTCACAGCAGTGC